>JAGVOR010000185.1 GCA_020052635.1 Candidatus Omnitrophota bacterium | reverse complement strand
AGTCTTTGAAAGATTATCAGCATTTTGAGAAGGTTTTAGATAGGTATTAAATTTGCGGGTTTGATGGTATAATAATTTGAGGCTTAAATTAAATATATTACCAAAATGAATGAACGCAATTCTGTTTTAGTAACTTTATCTGTGACGGTGGCTTTATTTCTGTCTGGGCCTGCAGTTTACGCTGAGACAGCGGAAGAATATTACGCCCGCACCGGTAAGGCCATAGTCGTTGGGCCCGGCGGCGGGTTTGTTCAAGCTTACGTGCCCTGGCAGGATAAAGAAAAACGCGAAGAATTAAGTTCTGCCGCTACCCGCGGGCGTTTTGAGGTTAGTCCGCAGGCAGTCGAATATAATCGCCAGGGTTTAGCCAGCTTTAAAGGCGCAAGCTACTATCAGTCAATCCAGTATTTCGACCGGGCAATTGAAATCCAGCCTAAATATCCTGAGGCGATTCATAACCGCGGGTTGGCATATGCGGCTTTAGGCAATCATCTCAAGGCAATCGAGGATTGCACGCAGGCTCTTGAACTGGATCCTAATAACTCGGTAGTTTATTATGACCGGGCGGTTAATTATTCTGCTTTAAAAAAATACCCTCAAGTTATCACTGATTGCACGCAGGCAATTAAAGTAGGGTTTTATTATGGCGCGGCTTACAAGCTGCGGGGTTCCGCTTACCATAATCTGCATGAATATTCGAAGGCTTTAGCCGATTTTCTGGAGGCCAACGCCCGGGGAGAAAAGATCAGTCAGGATTTGATTAAAGAAATTAAGGATAAAGTTAAGGCAAAACAGGCAAGTGTGAAAGCAAAATCGGTAACCAAGGAAAGCGAGGGTAAAGATGGCAAATCAAAATAATTGTATCTGTACTTCCGTCCTGGGCGGAGCGGGTATTTTACTGCTTTTAGCGGCGGCGTTTGATATTTTGCCCTGGTCGGACAATCTGGTGATATTTTTAGCTTTAGCCTGTTTTATTGTGAGCGGGATAATCAAAAAAATTAGCAAGGGAACTAATTCTTGTTGTAAGTAATACAGGTTGCCAACAGTGGTTGAAAACGCCGGCCTTGGTCCGGATGCCGCGGTTGTTATATATTCGAATATTGTAACGTTCGGTATAAATTAAAAACGCGATGTTTAGTGTAGGCGTTTTTAATTTAACGCTCGATGTAAAAATAAAATTACGGAGCTTAAAAAAAAAGGGGTAATTTTATTTTTAACCGTAAATGGGGGCAGGATCGCCGCCGGTTTCAAAGGCTGAATATTAATCTGGTGGTCTGGTATAAACTGCTAAAGGCTGCTTCGCCTGCGGGTGAGTTGGGATCGGCTGAGCGTGAAGCGGTGACCGTAGATATCAGCCCCTTCGGTATGGCTTTTATGAGCAGTTTCAATATTCCGGTTTTTACCGAGCTGGGCTTAAAGTTTATTATTTTCAGCTCGCAGAACGGAAATTATAACCGTTTGACAATTCCGCTTGAAGTACACGCCAAGGTGCGTTCCTGCAGCCCGGCCGAAAAAGGTGAATTCAGAGTCGGTGTATCTTTTATCAATATCCAGCTGGAACAGCAGCAAAAATTAATGAAATTCGCACGGGAGAGTTTAAGGCCGTTTGTCTAACGGTAATTTTAGTGTGCATTAAACCTGAATGCTGAAAAGATTTGGGTTTTTTATTCTAAAAAGGGGGTATAATTAAAGTCAGTATAAGCTTCTTAATTAAACCCGGAGGAGACGATGAAAAAGACACTATTATTAAGTACGTTTATTCTTTTAAGCGTAACTGCTTTAATTGCGCAGGAGGATGCAACGCTGCCTAAGTTGGAATTTAAGAGTTTTAATATCGCTGGCGGAGGAGTTGTCGAAGCAATGCCGGTTGCCAGCGGTAGTCTAAATATGAAAATATTGTATAAAAACGTATCGGATGCGCCGCTTAAAGTTAGAGAGCGCGTAAATGTTGCTCTTTCCCAAGGCAGGTTTAAAGGGGCGATGGATAGAATTAAAGTTACGGTATTCGATATGGATGGACGGGAAATGTGCAAGCAGTTCGTTTATTATAATGATTTTGTGTTGCTCACTGATAAAGATGGCCAGTCGTTTATTGAGTTGAACTTTAATACGCAAGGGTGCGGTAAAAAGCCATATGAGAATGTCGGGAGCATAAATGTTGTGTATTATTAAACGAAAATGAAGAGGGTTTTTCTGGTTTTTGCCCAGCAGGACAAGCCAAAAGTAAAAAAATTAATTGCCTTACTTGTCAGCCCGGAATACGAATTGGATATTTACGATGGCCAGCTTGATATAAATATAGAGTTGCCGCAGGCCCAGCAAATCAAACGTTTGATCGGCGAAAAGATTATTAAATGCGGGATTACCCTGTGTTTGATCAGCCAACATACGCATGCGGATCACTGGGTTGATCTTGAGCTTTCCAGGAGCCGCAATAAAGGCAACCGGATTATCGCTATGGCTTTAAAGGGCACGCTGGATGCGGTGTTGCCGCGGGTAATCAGGGAGGAAAATCTTAAATTTTACCCTTGGGATCCGCAACGCCTAAAAAGCCTGATCAGCGAGGATACCGCTAAACTGTTTAATAATTCTTTATAATGAAGGATACTGTTTGTTTACTCTCTGCCCGGCAGGCTAAGGCTTTAGATTATAAAGCGCGCGAAAAGTTCGGTATTCCCACGCTGGTTTTAATGGAGAATGCGGGGATCGCCATAGCCACTGCTGCGGCAAAAGCTTATCAAAAACACCCAGGTATTATCGTGGTGATCTGCGGCAGCGGTAATAACGGCGGCGACGGATTTTGTGCTGCCCGGCATCTGCTCTGCCGGGGGTTTAAGCCCGCGGTTTATCTGGCCGGTAAGATAAACCACGTAAAGAATGAGGCGCAAGCTAATTTAGCAGCCTGGTTAAAATTAAAACAGAAAATTACGGAAATTAAACCTGCTAATCTTGGGCGGATAAAGAAAATTTTGAATAAATCTGGGTTGATTATCGATGCGCTTTTAGGGGTGGGGGTAAGGGGGCAGATCCGGCCGCTTTGGCAGGAGATTATCGATAGCATTAATTCTGCGGGCAGGTATGTGCTAGCCGTGGATATTCCTTCAGGCCTGGATGCTGCAAACGGAAGGCTGCTTGGCCGTTGCGTAAAAGCTGATATGACCGTGACCTTCGTAGCTAAAAAGCGCGGGATGGCATCTTCGGCAGGCAAGTGTCATTGCGGCAGAATTGTTGTCAGGGGGATTGGTTTACCGAATCGGTATTTAATTAATTATTGAGAGGCAGGTATGGAAAATAATCGGGCAGGCAGATTATCAAAAGAGCAACTGCGTAAAATTAATGCTTATTGGCGGGCGGCTAACTATTTATCGGTGGGCCAGATTTATTTATTGGATAATCCCTTGCTTACCGAGACGCTTGCGCTTAAACATGTCAAACCGCGCCTGTTGGGCCACTGGGGTACGACTCCAGGGCTTAATTTTATTTACGTGCACCTTAACCGGATGATTAAGCAGCAGGACCTTAATATGATTTATATTACCGGGCCGGGGCACGGCGGGCCGGGCCTGGTGGCTTGCGCTTATCTGGAAGGTACTTACAGCGAATATTATCCGGATGTTTCCCAGGATATCGAAGGGATGAAAAAATTATTCAGGCAGTTTTCATTCCCCGGAGGAGTCCCCAGCCATGTCGGCGCGGAAACCCCCGGCTCGATGCATGAAGGAGGGGAACTAGGCTATTCCCTGTCGCATGCGTATGGTGCGGCATTCGATAATCCGGATTTAATCGTGGCATGCGTGGTGGGTGACGGGGAAGCGGAGACCGGGCCGCTGGCAGCTGCCTGGCATTCTAATAAATTTCTTAACCCGGTTACTGACGGGGCGGTTTTACCGATTTTGCACTTAAACGGCTATAAGATATCCAATCCTACGGTGCTGGCGCGGATCAGCAAAGATGAATTAAAGCAGTTTTTT
>JAGVOR010000015.1 GCA_020052635.1 Candidatus Omnitrophota bacterium | reverse complement strand
CGGGTTCCAAAGATGGAATTCTCCGTCACGCTTCCATTGATAAACCCCGCCGCTGGGTAAATTAGTTTCATCTGCCCCGCGCGCGCAAAAAGCCTGCTTATGACGGATCAAAGACTCCTGCAAAATGACCTCCAAAGTCGCACCATTAATCCTGGAAACGGTACCGCTAAAATAACAGTCGATCAAATCCTGGTGCAATCCTACCGCTTCAAAGATTTGGGCCCCCCGGTAGCTCTGCAGGGTTGAAATCCCCATCTTAGAAAGGACCTTTAATATGCCTTTATCCACAGCTTTAATATAATTATATTGGGCTTTATCCAGATCAATATGCAATTCTTGACCATTGACTAAGCTCTCAATTGCTTTAAAAGCCAGGTAAGGATTAACACAATCCGCTCCGTAGCCGAAAAGTAAGGCGAAATGGTTTACTTCACGGGGCTCAGCACTTTCCAGGATAATACTAATTTGGGTACGTAAAGATTTACGCACCAGATAATGATGTAGCCCGGAAACCGCCAAGAGACTGGGAATCGCGGCAGATTTTGCGTTCACTCCCCGATCGCTTAAAATAAGGAAGGTATACCCTGCTTTAATCGCCGCCTCCGCCTGGCGGCAAAGGTCATCAAGTGCTTTTGAAGGATTTATTTTTTTGGCTACCGGAAAAAGCAAAGAGATAGTTTTGGTCTTAAAACCGTTTTTCTTAATGCGCCGTATTTTTTTAAGTTCCTTATCGTTTAAGACCGGCCGAGCAATCAATAATTTGCGGCAGTGGCTTTCACCGTCGCTTAAAATATTTTTTTCCGGGCCTAAGTAACTGGCCAGGCTCATCACCAACTCCTCTCGGATCGGATCAATCGCCGGATTGGTAACTTGAGCGAATAATTGTTTAAAATAAGAGAATAGTAGCTGCGGTTTATGCGCCAACACAGCCGGCGGAGTGTCATTACCCATCGAACCTACCGGCTCCTGGGCGCTCTCGGCCATCGGCTTAATAATCGTTTTTAAGTCTTCCCGGCTGTAGCCGAAATATTTCAAAAGCGGCAAGGGACTGCTTTTATCTTTTTTTACTGCAGGATCAGGCAGCTTATCAAGTTCGACAATATTTTTTTTAACCCATCTGGCATAAGGCTTAGCCTTGCTTAGTTCACGCTTAATCTGATGGTCTTGGATGATCTGGCCAGCACCAGTATCGATAAAAAAAGTTTTGCCCGGCTCAAGCCTGCCGGAATAAAGAATATCCTGCGGCGCAATATCCAATACCCCGACTTCAGAGGCCATGACCACAAAATCATTTTTAGTGACGATGTAGCGGCAGGGCCGCAGGCCGTTTCTGTCCAGCACTGCTCCGATGCTTTTACCGTCTGTAAAGGCCATCGCTGCCGGGCCATCCCAGGGTTCGATCAAACAGGTATGATACTGATAGAAGCTGCGCAGATCCTGGGCAAGTAAGCGGTTCTGCTCCCAGGCAGCCGGTATCAACATCGAGATTGCGTGCGTCAGGCTGCGGCCGGATAAAAGTAAAAG
Organism: Candidatus Omnitrophota bacterium; assembly: GCA_020052635.1. Classification (GTDB taxonomy): domain Bacteria; phylum Omnitrophota; class Gorgyraeia; order Gygaellales; family Profunditerraquicolaceae; genus UBA6249. The sequence goes on along the minus strand of JAGVOR010000015.1, from coordinate 2,965 downwards.
TTCAAAAACATTATCAATGGTTGCAGAATCGCTGCCTCCCGGAACGATCACCGGAAAGATCTTCTTTAAATCCTTACCGAATAATTCACTCTTCAGCAGGCTTTGGCGGCTGCGCATCCAATTAATATTACCTCTTAAGGTATTAATTTCTCCGTTGTGGGCAATAAACCTAAACGGCTGAGAAAGATCCCAGGTCGGGAAAGTATTCGTCGAGTAACGCGAATGGACCAGGGCAAGCGCACTTTTAATCCTATCTGATTTTAAATCAACAAAGAAATCCCTTAACTGATGCGGCATGAGCAAGCCTTTATAGATAAAGGTGCGGCTGGATAGGCTGGGAATGTAAAAATAAGTTTTCTGCTTAAGCTTAGAGCCCCGGATAAGGTTTTCCGCCTGCTTACGGATAACATAAAGTTTACGCTCAAACGCTAACTGCTCTTTTAGTTTCTGATTAGCGGCGATAAAAACCTGCTCGATTTGCGGTTGGCTGGCCCTGGCACTGCCTCCGATATCCCGGTTATCAATCGGTACCGTGCGCCAACCCAGGCAGATTTGCCCTTCTTTAAGAATAATCTCCTCGAATATTTTTTTACAATACTTTGCTTCGGCCTTATCCTGAGGTAAGAAAACAAGCCCCGAGGCATACCTGCCTTCTTCCGGAAGCCTAAACTTCTCCTGGGCGCAAACGGCAACAAATAAATCATGCGGAAACTGCAGCAGGATACCTGCCCCATCCCCGGTCTTAGGATCTGCCCCGGTTGCCCCGCGGTGGCTCAGGCGGGCCAAAACCTCTAAACCCTGGCTGACAAGCTCGCGGCTTTTCTTGCCCTTAATGTTACAAACAAACCCTACTCCGCAGGAATCATGTTCGAATTGCGGGTCATAAAGCCCTTGTTTTTGCGGTAAATATGCCTGTTTCATAGCTTTGTTTTCCAACGGCTGACGTCGATACCCAAATTCTTAATCTTAGTGCGCATCGTATTACGGTTAATCCCCAGGATGCGGGCGGCTTTCAATTGATTACCTTCACAACGCTCTAAGGTTTGTTCAAGCAATGGTTTTTCTACAGCCTCCAAGACTGATTTATATAATACACCTTTTTTTTCAATGAATAAGGAATTTTCCAGCTCAATCACCTTATCCTTAATGAAAGCCAGGTCTCTTATGCAATCCTTCTTTACCAGCCGGATTACATCCCCTTCTGCAGCATCGGCGGATAAAACATACCCTTCCTGCGCCAGCATCTTGGCTAGAGCCTCTTTTGCCTTGATTTCGTCCTCAGCGATAAGTATGGTTATCATTTTATGCCTAAACTTTATGCATACAAACCTAAAAAAAAGACGTTCACTTCGGTAAAAAAACAGCTTTACCGTCATGAACGTCTTTGTTCTATCTGTTATATCTTAGCACTGCACTGTGCTTAATATAAGCGTATACTGCCAGATCGCTATTTTATGAACAACATCTCCCGATACTTGGGCAAATCCCAGGCATCATCGGAAACTACGCATTCCAGCTGATCCACATGCTTGCGGATATGCTCCATTAAAGGCTTAAGCTCATTGAAGAAAAGCTCTGCCTTTTCTTCATTACTTAACTTATGAGCTTTATCGAGCAGCTTGACCATCGCGTCGACATTCTTGCGCACATAATATATCTTAGTGACTATTTCGGCCAAATGCTCCTTTTTATCTTTTAATGCCGCCTCATCAATTTTTAATCCTGCGTCCTTTTGCAGTTTCACTAAAGCATCAAGGTTACCGGCCAATAACTGTTCATATTGATAACCCGCCGGGACTACCGAAGCGTTAACCATTTCGTTTAAGGTATTGGCTTCTATTTCCAGGGTCAGGTTATACATATGGATCCAGATATGGTAACGGGCAATCAACTCCTCTTTGGAGAAAACCTTATATTTCTCAAACAAAGCGATATTTTCTTTTTTGGTCAAAGCCTCCAGCGCCTCATAAGTAGAAGCGATGTTGGGTAGTTTTCTCCTGGTAGCTTCCTTCAGCCAATCTTCAGAATAATTATTACCTTCAAAACGGATAAACTTGGTTTCTTTGACGATTTTGGAGATGACCATCAGTACCGCAGAATTAAAATCCTTGCCGGTAGAGGTAGCCAGCTTAATCTGTTGAGCAACATAATCAAGGTTTTCAGCAATAATTGTGTTAATTACGGCAATCGGCGTGGAGATGTTTTGTGAAGAACCTACCGCGCGGAATTCAAACTTAGCGCCGGTAAAAGCAAAAGGCGAAGTACGGTTACGGTCAGTAGTATCTTTGTTAAACTTCGGCAGCCGGCCGATTCCTAAATCAATAATATCGGCCTTGGAAACTTTGGATTTGACCCCTTTTTCAATCATCTCAAGAATAGAGGTCAGCTGCTCTCCTAAGAATACGCTGATAATCGCAGGCGGTGCTTCATTAGCCCCTAAACGATGTTCATTGCCGGCTAAAGCAACCGAAGCACGCAGCAGATCAGCATGCAGGTAAACCGCCCTTAATACCGCAGCCAATACCGCTAAAAATTGCAGGTTGTCCTCCGGGGTCTGGCCGGGATTAAGCAGGTTATTCCCCTTATCGTCTGCCAGCGACCAGTTCAGATGCTTTCCGCTGCCGTTTATCCCGGCAAAAGGCTTTTCATGCAAAAGACAAACCAACCCATGCCGCAGGGCAACTTTTTTCATTAATTCCATCAGCAACTGGTTGTGATCAGCGGCAATATTCGACTCTTCAAAAACCGGGGCAAATTCATACTGGTGCGGCGCCACTTCATTATGCCTGGTCATTACCGGAATTCCTAATTTGTAGGCCTCCTCGGCAACCTCAAACATAAAATTAATCACCCGTTCTTTAATCGTGCCGAAATACTGGTCTTCCAGCTGCTGCCCCTTAGGAGAAGGCGCTCCGACTAAAGTACGGCCGGTCATAATTAAATCCTGGCGCAGATTATAATAATT
>JAGVOR010000034.1 GCA_020052635.1 Candidatus Omnitrophota bacterium | reverse complement strand
TGGTCTGTTGTTGCCGCAATTAACTGATTCGAACTTAGATATCCGCTCCACTGCGGTTTTTGCTTTGAGCCCAAGTATTGCCGTATACCCGGAATTAAAACAACCATTCTTAGAGATCGCTGGTGATACTTCTATGCCGGTTGAGGCGCGGCAAGAAGCAATGCTTGCATTATCCAATATCGGCGTTTCAGAAGTTCAGAGTATTTTGACCAGCAATCTAAACAATGATGACTGGTCGATGCGCCAAAGCGCAGCAATAGGATTGAGTAATTTTATTGATCCGCAGATCCCTCAATTGCTTTGGCCTTTAACTCAAGATGTACGCTGGGAGGTTAGGCAGGCCGCAGCGTTTTCTCTAGGTAATTTTAACCAGCCGCAAACCATAGATTATCTTAAGCCACTATTAGCTGATGATAATTGGCAGGTTCGTTTAGCCGCGGTAAATTCTTTCGGCAATTTTAATGATCCGCAAATCGTAGATTTTATTACACCAAGTATAAATGATCCTGTTTGGCAAATACGTCAGAGCGCAGCGTTGGGCTTAGGAAATTTTACTTCTCCTGCAATTCCTCAGCTGCTTGTGCCTTTAACTCAGGATGCGCAATGGCAGGTCAGGCAAGCCGCCGCGCTCTCATTGGGTAATTTTAACCAGCCGCAAGCTATTGATTATCTTAGGCCGCTTTTAAATGATTATAGTTGGGAAGTAAAAGTTGCGGTTATAGATTCATTGAGCCGTATTAATGATATTGGTGTTATTGATTCGTTAACGTATGCCTTAAATGACTACAACTGGCAGGTACGTTATGCAGCGGTTTATGAATTAGGGAGGATTGAAGCGCCGCAAATTTCGAATATACTTATTTCAAGCCTGCAAGATCCTTCCCCGATTGTTCGCCAGGCAGCTATAGAAAGCTTGGGGGTACGGGTCCAAGAAGATGCTACTCTTATCGATCCTTTGGTCAATGTTTTAGAGAATGATACTGATCTTTGGTCTCGTCAGCTTGCCGCTTTCTCTCTAAGGTCAGTGCAGTCACCGCAGGTAGATGCGGTAAGTCTTGAGGTCTGGTCGAATATTCCGGACACCGTAGTGCTAATACCAGGGGTAGATGATGATTTAGGTTTTGATCCATTTACCAAACGTTCTTCTACTTTAGATGAATCTATATGGAGTAATTGGCATTTAAGACATATTTTAGAAGCAGGAGGGGTAAATATTATAGAGCATACTTGGAATGGAAATCTTATTGGAGAAGATTTTAGGGATGCACAGTTAGCTCTTGATGGTACTATAAATAGAGCTTTGAGCATATCTCAAGCAGGCAAAATTGGTATTATTTCCTATAGCGGTGGTAATTATGTTGCTGAAAGATTATTTGATCCTACTTTAAGTTCGAATGTAAGAGAAGCATTAAACACTAACTCAATACATATTATCAGTCTCGGGAATCCTTCTGGGAAAGATTTTAGTTTGCTAGATAACGCTTGGATAAATGTTTGGTCTTGGTCTGACCCAATTTCTTATTTTTCAGTAGTACCTCAAGCAGGTATTTATAATATAAATATTCCTAATTTGTCTCATTTTACATACGATGACCAAAGAGCTATTTCTGCTGTCGGATATTATATGTTTGGTTGGAAATATACACCGTATTCAGGGAATTGGCCGGGATCTTATAATTTTAATAGCTTTGTTTCTCCAGGTTATTACAGTCAAGCCGGGAACATAAATGTCACTCCTTCGTTATGGCTTGCTCAACAATTCCGAGCTCCGGATAATTATTATTTACAGCAAAGCCAATTCCCCATGGTGGAGAGTACTTTCATGACTTTTCCTAGCAACAGTAGTCAGTGGTATAGCCCGGTATTTAACTCTGCGTATGATGGTTCAAGAATTTACCAATATGTGCCGGTGGCGCCAACAAATTACTATTTGCAGCAAACATACTATACACAGCAATTTTATGCTCCGAATAATTATTATATAAGTCCATCTGCGACTATGCCATAAAATAGTTCTAATGTAATTTTTGCATTATATGAAGATGTAGTTTTAATAGGGAGGAATCATGAATAAGTTGAACGTATTTTTACTAGTAATATTAAGCTTAATAGCGATAGGTGTCGATTGTTATACCGGGTATCTTCTATTTTTAATGCTTGCAATGCCAATAGGACATTATTTATCACCGATATTATTATTGTTACTGGTTATATCTATGCCTACCCTTTATCTTTTTACGATAGTTAATTTGTTTAAATTGAAAAGATGGGCATATTGGGTTTTTTATATTTTTACAGGATTGTTAGCCAGCTTTTTGATATACATCTATATTTGTATAGGTGGTTCTTCAAAAAAGAACTTCACTTTGCATTTTCATCAGGTCGGATTAATAATGTTCTTTTTAGTTTTTATGGCCTATTTCTTATTACCTTCGACGCGCAAAATGTTTAATAAATAGAGAGGCGATTGTAAGGAAGTAATACTTATAGCCTAATCGGGTAAAGTTCGAAACTTTTACGGAGCATCAAGTTATATAAAAAAATGATTGGAAAATGTTTTAAAAATTATATAATTTATCTCATTTAAACAACAAGAATTTGTTAGGGGCTATGAATTATAAGTCATTGTATGACAATATGTTAAAAAGAAAACGTTTTCTTTTAAAAATAAACTTTTTACTTGATTTATGCAAAAAAATGAGGGATAATTTATGTGTAAGTTAACTTGTCCCAGTAGCTTAGGACTTGCCTGCCTGCAGGCGATCAGGAAGGAAAAACATGGATGAGCGCAGGATTAAGCCGCGTTGGCAGATTAATCAAGGCGCAAAGTTAACTTTTGAGAATGGGGTACACCCTATTCGCTGCGTGGTGGAAGATATCAGCGCGGGTGGCATGTGCGTTTCTTTAACAAGAAATTTATTTGACGATGTCTTCGCTAATTTTAAGCTGACTTTGGCGCAAGATTTGGAATTGGAGCTTGGGGCGCAGGTGGTTTGGCGGCAGGAGCAGTTTGAAAGGAACCTTTACGGCCTTTCTTTTGACCGGATCGACAAGACCGCCCAAGCAAACTTAAAAAATTATATCGATACTAATTTCCACGGCTTGATCGTTAAGCATTGGTGGGAAGGAGATGCAAATGTACGAGCGTAGAAGGCTGCCCCGCTGGCAGATTAACCGACGTTCCTTATTCAGATTGCGGCAGGCCGTGCATGAATCATACTGCCAGATTAAGGATCTGAATGCCGTCGGAGCGCAGTTGGTTTTGCATACCAAGCTGCCGATGAATACCGCTTTCAAAATGAGCCTGCGGCTTTCTGAAAATTACACGATCGAAGCAAAAGTTTGGGCGGCCTGGCATAGGGTCATCAATGGAAGTAACCATTACGGGCTTTATTTCAGCGAGATAAAAGAGGCAGATAAAGATAAGATCAATAAATTTATTAGCGCTTTTTATCCTAATGATGATCCAGATAAGATGCTGTGGCTAGAAACTGATGCTCAAGGGAAAGGAGGTGAGGGGATGAATGACCATCGGATATTCGAGAGATTCAAGAAAGAATTCACTGCGCGGTTTGTCGGTTTAGACGGCCAGGAAGGCCAAGCGCAGACTTTTGATGTGAGCGCGAAGGGTTTAGGGTTATCTACTAGCCAGCAACTGGAGTCGCAATCTAACTTGGAAATTTGGTTGAATGTTCCTAATAGTACCGATCCTTTGTATACCAGAGGGCAGGTAGTTTGGACCAAGTTAGCCGGCCAGGGGAATTTTCATTCGGGGATTGAGTTGGAAAGAGCCGATTTAATGGGAATCTCTCGCCTATTACGCGCTTAACCGCTGGGCTTATTTTGCAGGGAGACTACTGCTTGAAAACCTGCCGTTTTGCTTTGCCGGGTGAGCCAATAAAAAACTTGACCTGCCGGTTAAAATATGTTAAGTTTTTACATTACGTCTCTTTGTAATATATTCCTCGTGAATAATCTTCAACTAAAAAACGGAACACGCCGCGCTTATAAGGAATTGCGCGGGTGTGCCCTTGCGGGCAAGGAGTAAAGGATGTGGTTTAAGAACCTGTTTTTAGGTGTTTTTGTATTATCTTCGGTATTGGGCTGTTCCGTGCAAAAAACCGATTCAAAACCTACCATTAGCGTCTGGCACTGGATGACCGACCGCGATTCAGCTTTCCAAGAACTAGCCAAACAGTACGAAGCTTTAACCGGCATAAAAGTTAACTTTGAGCTTTATGCTCCTTCTGACGCTTATACACAGAAAATCCGCGCCGCCGGGCAAGGCACAAATCTCCCCGATGTTTTCGGCATTTTAGGTGAAAAAAGGGATTTTGCTTCTTTCATCAAGGCCGGGCATATTCTTGACCTTACCTCTTATATGGAGGCGGATAACCAAAACTGGAAAAATACCTTCTTTCCTAAAGCCCTGGCGGTGAATGAATTTGCTCCGCAGAACAGTTACGGGATTAACCCGGGTGTTTACGGTGTACCGATCGACATTATGACCATTCAGATGGTCTACAATAAAAAACTTTTTAGTCAGCTAGGTTTAAATCCTAACCGTCCTCCGCAAAGCTTACAGGAGTTTTTGGATATCGGCGCTAAAATTCAGGCCGCCGGCCTGCAGGGGTTAGTTTCCGGATGGGGGGAGGTTTGGATGATCGATTGCCTGGCGAGTAATTACGCCTTTAATATTATGGGCAAAGATAAGGTTTTGGCGACGATCAAAGGTGAGGTTCCTTATACCGATCCAGACTGGATCCAGGTCTTTGCTATTTTTAAACAAATGCAGGAATCCGGTGTCCTGGCCCAGGGGGTAGTGACGATGATTAATAAATCCGCCGAGCAGCTTTTTGCCAATGAAAAGGCGGTATTCGCTTTTAACGGTTCCTGGTGCGTGAATGTTTATAAAGGAATGAACCCTAATTTAGAGTACGGGGCAATGCTTCCGCCCAAGGCGTCGGACAAATATCCGATAGCGATTTGGGGAGGAGCCGGCTCATCTTTTATGGTCAATGGCCGTTCCAAAAATAAAGAGGAGGCGGTAAAATTTTTAATTTGGTTAACCAACCAGGACCAGCAGGCGTTTTTAGCCGCTTCTACCAATAACCTGCCGGCTAACAAAAACAGTTTATCTAAAATTCCGGAGGTCCTGGCGCAGTTTGCCCGCGGTATGGATTATGCCACTCACCCTAATGTTTGGGGGGTTTCGGAGTTTTCTTTAGTCATTGAGGCTTTTGACCGGGGGATCCAGTCGATTATTATCGGAGAAAAGACCCCGGAGCAGGTGGCCAGCGAGGTCCAGAAGGTTAAAGAACGGGAATTAGCCAAGAAAAGAGCGCAATGAGGATAAGAGAAACTTTAGAAAATTACGTTTTTGTCCTGCCGGCGGTAACGATATTTTCCATTTTCTACATTATTCCTTTTGTCTGGGTTTTCCAGCTTGGCCTTTTTGAGTGGGACGGGATTTCTTTCACCAAGGTATTTGTCGGCCTGGGTAATTTTAAGGAGATCTTTTTCCAGGATGCCAACTGGTGGCGGGCGATGTGGAATGCCGGTTACATTACCCTGATTGCCCTCACCTTACAGAATATCCTGGCTTTTATGCTCGCCTGGGCCTGCGACCGTGAAATAAAAATGAAGAATTTTTACCGGGTGATCTTTTTTATCCCCCCGGTTTTGTCCGAGGTAGTCGTGGGAATGGCCTGGCGGTTTATTATCAACGATATCGACGGCGCCAATATCATTAACCGGTCGCTGATCGCGATGGGGCTGGGACAGTTTGCGCATAACTGGTTATCCGATCCTAAAACCGCTTTAACCACAGTGGCGGTTGTCCATTGCTGGAAAGGTTTCGGCTGGGGGTTCCTTATTTTTCTGGCGGGCCTACAAACGATCCCGCGTGAACTCTATGAGGCCGCT
>JAGVOR010000184.1 GCA_020052635.1 Candidatus Omnitrophota bacterium | reverse complement strand
CACCAAGGAGATTAGCGGGTACTCCTTGAGCATGCGCTCCAAAACCGATGACTGGCTTGATGCAGTTGAGGCAGCTCTCAACAATCGCTTCCCTCAAGGCATCCGTGAAACTCTCAAAGACCAGAAACTCTTTTTAATCTCAGATAACGGCTGTCAGCCGACAAGCCAGAGATTTATGATGAACTGCTCTTTGCTGGGTATCACCCAGATATTTACTACCTGGTGTAACCCCAAAGGCAACTCTGATACCGAACGGGTCATGCGCACCATAAAAGAAGATCTGGTCTGGACAAACGACTGGAATAATCCGCTTGCCTTCTCGGAAGCCCTGAAAAAATGGGTTTACAACTACAATGCCGATTATCCGCATCAATCGCTGAACAACATGACGCCGAAACAGTATTTTGAGACGTTTAACCAGGAAATCAAAGAGCCAATTGCTACCTTAAAAACTGCTTGCTAAACCGGTGGCATTACACAACTGAACTAAGCGCCCCAGTAATGCCAATTCAATGGAGTATTGTAACTCAAAACAGGTGGGTTGACAAGCAATCTTCTAACCGTTTATATACTAAGAGCACAATATTAGGGCAGACTAAAAAAGTGGTCTATGAAACATTAAAAACCTATACTAATCTTAACGTACCCGGCGGACATTGTGATCACATTTATACTAATTGCAGCTTGTTTCTTATGATCTTGGTTACTTTATCAGGAATATTAATTATTCTAAACTCTAATTTATAACCGATTGCAAAAAGAAGTTTAGCAACATCTCGAATATTACTAAAAATCCCTTCTTCAAGTTTAGAAATATATTGCTGAGTAATGTTTAGCCTCTTAGTTAACTCATCTTGAGTAAGATTGTTTTTAATACGATACTCAACAAACTGCTTAGCTATTTTCATTCTTTCTTGCTCGAGTTTCTTGCTATGATCATCACTCTATTATTTGGTACTATTCCTAATATTATTTAGCCTCGGAACAGACCAAAAACAACAAAAAAACCCGTAACTAATCAGGTTACGGGGTTTTGTCGGTCGATTACGCTTGCGCTCCATCGGCACTTTGTGTATCGGCCTGCCTGCGGGAGGCAATTTAATGGTTGGCCGGAACGGTTTTTTTAACCGCCACTTTGTGTATCGGCCTCCCTGCGGCAGGCAATATTTATGGTTGCGGGGGCCCGATTTGAACGGACGACCTCAAGGTTATGCTTACTACTTCAGCTTACGCTGCTCCATCTTAATGGATTCGTAGTCTGGACTATATCTTAATCCTTAACTTAAGGATCCCTGCCGTTTAGTCTCTACACCTTCCCACCGTAAATATTAGTAGGCTTGGCTCGGTATTACCTTGCAAATAAAGGCTTCACCGAATTTGACAGGTTATCCTCCAACCGTTACCGGCTGAAGAGCCCATCGGATAACAAATCCCAACGCTCTCTATAGCCTGCTGATCTGGGTTTACGCTGCCTCTTTACCGATTCAATCAAAGTTACTGTACTCCCATAACTTGAAAAAACCGCTACCGGCATAACGTAAAAAACCCCCGCATCAGCAAGATAGATAATTGCGAAATCAAAGTCATTTTCAGAATAACGCTTTCTTAGCATACGCCGGCGATTTGTCTTGGTTCTGCGGCCGTCGACAACATAACAGCTGTCTTTGGCGTTAAACCAGGCACTCTTCACCTGTATACGCAATAATCTGCCTTCAAGATCAACTCCTAAATCATAAGCGAGTCGATCTCCGACAGGCTGTAACACTCGAAAACCTCTTTTCAGAAGCTCAGTTGTTACAGCTGACTCCGCAATATCTGCTTTGAGTTTTGTATCCATTTGAGCCTTGCGAGCTACCAGGCTGCTCCACCCCGCGAAACTTTTTAAAGAACGAATATATTATAACACCGATTATAATAAAAACTAGTTTTTTACCAGAACCTGTTCTCCTGCTTTTTCTCGGAAAAAATCTTGATGGGGATCTCTCCTTTTCTCACTACCCCCATCTTATCCCGGACAATCTTCTCCTGATAAAGCGGATCCTCATGAATCCGCCGCAGCTCCTCCTGCAAAAGCGAGTTCTCAATCGCCAACTGCCGGAATTTATCCTCCAATTGCCGGTTTTTAACCCGGGACTCCTGCAACTTGATATAACCCGGCAGGAAGATAATTAAAAGCAAAACCGCGAAACTAAAAAGCCAAAGCGATTTTCTTAATGTAGAGAGCATTTGCCTCTAGCCCTTTGGCTGGAAATTCTTCCCCGCATAAACTGCCTTTTTACCTAATTCTTCTTGGATCCGAAGCAGTTCGTTGTATTTGCAAATCCGGTCGGTACGCGATAATGACCCGGTCTTAATCTGTCCGACCCCGGTAGCTACCGCCAGGTGCGCAATCGTCGTATCCTCGGTTTCCCCGGAACGATGCGAAATAATCGCCCGGTATTTATTCTTCTTGGCAATCGCGATCGCCTCTAAGGTCTCTGAGAGCGAACCGATCTGGTTAACCTTAATCAGTATAGCATTGCCGATATTTTGCGCAATTCCTTTTTTAAATATCTTGGGATTGGTGACGAAAATATCGTCTCCCACCAGCTGCACTTTATCGCCGATACGCCTGGTCATCTCCTGCCAGCCGTTCCAATCATGCTCAGAGAGCCCATCTTCAATGGAAAGAATCGGATAACGGTTCAGCCACCCCTCATAAATAGTGATTAAATCCTGGGAGGTTTTTAGCGACCCTTCAAAATTATATTTTCCGTCTTTACAGAAGGAGCTGGCCGCACAATCCAAGGCCAAAGAAACATCTTTACCCGGGGTATATCCGGCGGCTTTAATCGCCTCGATAATCAGGCCGAGCGCCTCTTCATTAGAATTAAGGCTGGGGGCAAAACCGCCCTCATCACCGACGGAGGTAGAAAGTTTTTTAGATTTTAAAATCGATTTTAACTTATGAAAAATT
>JAGVOR010000022.1 GCA_020052635.1 Candidatus Omnitrophota bacterium | reverse complement strand
TTCCGATTCAATATTATTTGTATTAATTCAATCACCCTTGATGCTTTCAATATTAACCAATTACTTTCCGCAACAATGCCGATTAAATCTTTTTCCTTAGTTTTGGTTTGGCTTCGCTAGCGGCCTTTAAATGCGCCCGCTTCAAGGCAGTGGCCTCATCAACCGGCTGGCTGTCCTCAACAATCTCTTCGATTTCTTTAATCTGGACCTCTTCCTCCGGAAGAACCTCCACAGATATATCACCCTTAGGCTCCTCGACCTTAACTCCTTCTTGAGCCAAATAAGATAAAAATTTCTTCCTGCCTTCAATAATTGTATCGGCAACGATCGAAACTACCGTGCGAATCGATTTAGTAGCGTCATCATTACCCGGGATCGGATAATCTACCAAATCCGGATTAGAATTAGTATCGATCAGGCCGATAATCGGGATTCCCAGGCGGCGGGCTTCACGTACCGCGGTTTCCTCTTTTTTAGTATCTACGACAAATGCGGCTTTGGGCATTCGCTCCATCGGAACGATCCCTGAAAAATTTTTGTTTAACTTAGCTAATTCTTTTTCCAGGCGGGCAATCTCCTTTTTGGTCAGCTTCTCGAAGGTACCGTCGGTACGCATTTTTTCGATTTCTTTGAGACGATTAATACTCTTTTTGATGGTGGCAAAGTTGGTCAACATACCTCCCGGCCAACGGTCAGTAACATAATACATCCCGCTGCGAATAGCTTCCTGCTTAATAACATCCTGAGCCTGTTTTTTAGTACCCACAAAAAGAACAAACTCTCCCTTGGAGGTAATCTCCGTCAAAAAATCCCGGGCTGAATTAATACATTGCTCAGTCTTTTCCAGGTCAATAATGTAAATCCCGCTTCTGGAACCGAAAATAAATTTCTTCATTTTAGGATTCCAGCGTTTAGTCTGGTGGCCGAAATGTACGCCTGCTTCTAAAAGCTGTTTAATCAATTCTGATGGCACGTTTTTAATCCCCCATTTCTTTCGGCTGGTTACCGGCGGCAAACTTGCCTGAAGGCTTTACAATTTATCAAGACTTCTGCCGGCAGATAAGCCCTTGGTTAATAATATTCTCTAGCCCCAATTACAAAAAACAACACTTTCGGCATCTTCAAAGAGTACAAAATGCCGCGCTAGAAAGTTAATCGGGTAATTATAGCAAAATTTAAGTTATTTGCAACAATTTTTAATGAGCAGACAACTTACGGAACGACAGTGACGTAAGTTGTAGTCCGCCACGCTTTTGGCGGACGTCTGCGAATTAATTCCGCCGAATCGCAAAAATTCTAGAGAATTTTTGCGTGCCCCTGAGGCGGAAATCCAAGCGTAATACTAAAGCTTACGGCTATTTTTGCAGCTCTTGCGTTTGATACAGCCGTTTATACAAACCGTCTTTTTCCAACAACTGGCTATGCGTCCCTTCCTCAACAATCACGCCCTTATCGATCACCACGATGCGGTCGGCATTTCTGATCGTAGAAAGCCGGTGGGCAATCACAAAAACGGTCCGGCCGCTCACCAGCTGGTCAAGCGCCTCCTGCACGATCCGCTCCGAGGTTGAGTCCAGCTGTGAAGTAGCTTCATCCAGGATTAAAATCGGGGCATCTTTAAGCAGTGCCCGGGCAATCGCAATCCGCTGGCGCTCACCGCCGGAAATCCTGGCCCCCCGGTCACCGATCACCGTATCATAGCCTTGCGGAAAATTAATTATAAAATCATGGGCATGCGCTTTTTTGGCGGCCGCCTCGATCTCTTGGGATGAAGCGCCGGGCTTACCGTAAGCGATATTTGCCCTGATAGTATCATTAAAAAGCATTGTCTCCTGGCTGACAATTCCGATCTGGCTGCGTAATGATTTCAGGCTAAATTCCCGGATATCTATTCCATCGATTAGAACCCGGCCATTTTGCGGGTCGTAAAAACGCGGAACTAGATCTAAGAGCGTACTCTTCCCTGAACCGCTGGGGCCTACAATCGCCAGCATTTGCCCGTATCCTATATCTAAATCGATGTTCCTTAAAATCGGCGTATCGGCATAGCTGAAATCAATATTACTAAATTTAATATTTTTCTTAAATCCGCTCAAAATCTTCGGAGCAACAGATTCTTTAACGCTCGGCTCTGCTTCCAGCACATCGTGAATACGTTCGCTGGCCGCCATGGCCTGTTGATTAAGTGCATTAACCTGGCTTAATTTTTTGAATGGCCTAACCAGAGAGAGCAGGGAACCAAGAAAAAGCCCGAAAACCCCGAAAGAAAGTTTGCCGGCAAGCACCTCATGGCCTCCCCAAAAAAACACCAGCACCCCGGCCAACACTCCTAAAAATTCCGTAACCGGGCTCAAAAGCAGCGAGCGCTTGATCGTCTTCATCGAAAGCCGGTAATAATCCCTGTTAACCCGGCTGAATTTATCAATCTCGTATTCTTCCATATTAAAAGCTTTAACGATCCTGATGCCCATGATTGTCTCATAAAGCAGGGAGTTCGTATCAGCGATCTTCTCCTGCGAACGCTTGGAAAGCTTTCTTAAGGCCTTGCCGACCCTGACAATCGGCAGGCTGATCAACGGTAAAAACACAACCGCAATTAAGGCCAGCTTAAAATAGATAAAGAAAATCACCGCAGCGAAAATAGCTATCTGCAGGCTCTGGTAAATCAGGTCAGTTGAGCCATAAGACACGGCATTTTCCACTAACCTGACATCGTTGGTGATCCGCGACATCAGCTCGCCGCCGCGTTTGTGCGTAAAATAGTTGAGGGATAATGATTGTATCTTAGCGTAAAGTTGATTACGGATATCCCGAATCACCCTCTGGCCGATATCCGACATAAGATAACTTTGCAAAAACCCGAAGATCCCTTTCAGCAAAAAAAGCAAAAGCACGACAAACAACATGTAATTAAGGAGGTCCCCCGGAGCGGTATTATTAATTTTATCGATCAGGCCCGCCAGGAAATCCGGAAGCTTGGCCGGCACAATAATCTTCTTGTCCGCCATGATCTTATCGGCCAGCGGGACAATCATCGCCAAAGAGACCCCGTCAAAGACCGCGGAAATCCCCATGCAGACAATCGCACCCGCAAAAAGCAGCTTATAGGGCCGCAAGAATTGCAATAACTTTAAGTAATCCTTCATCTTATGCCTTTCTTTAGAAAAGTTATTTTAACACATCCACCCACCCATAGCAAACCTTTTATTGCTCTCTCTTAAGCTCCCTGCCTTTTGCTAAAGGCATAATTAGAAGATTTTAATTGCATCAAAATACACACTTTGCTATGATGGGGTATGGATAAAATGAGAGTAGCGGTAGTCGGCGTGGGGCATCTGGGCAGTATCCACGCCAAAATCTACAAACATATCCCCGGCTGCATCCTGGCCGGAGTATGCGATGCGGATCCGGTAAAACTTAAAGAAGTATCTCATGCTTTAAGGGTGCCCGGATATACCGATATTAACCAGCTTTTTGGCAAAATCGACGCAGCCAGCGTAGCCGTCCCCACCCGCCTGCATCATAAAATATCCTCCCAACTTTTAGAGCAGGGAATCCATCTGTTGGTCGAAAAACCATTTACGGTAAATTTAGAAGAAGCAGAGCATTTAATCGCGTTGGCCAGAAAAAAAGGGCTTATTCTGCAGGTCGGGCATATCGAAAGGTTTAATTCCGCATTTAACGCCACCCAGAAAATAATTAAGGACCCTAAATTTATCGAATGCCACCGGCTCTCTTCCTTCCCTAACCGCTCTCTGGATGTCGGCGCAGTTTTGGATATCATGATCCACGATATCGATATCGTTTTGGGGCTGGTAAATTCGCCTCTAGAGAGGGTTGAATCCGTGGGGATTAATGTCTTAACCGACCGGGAGGATATCGCCAATGCCCGCCTGACCTTTGAAAACGGCTGCATCGCTAATCTTACCGCCTCCCGCGTCTCGGATGAAGCGATGCGTAAAATCCGCATCTTCCAGCCAAATACCTATATTTCTTTAGACTACAAAAACGCGGAGGCTTGCGTATACCGAAAATTAGAAAATAAGATCACTAAGGAACGGCTACCGATTGAAAAGGAACAACCCCTGCAAAAAGAGCTGGCCTCTTTTGTCGACTGCCTAATCAATCGAAAAGAGCCCCTGGTAACCGGCGAGGTCGCTAAGGAGGCCCTGGCCGTTGCTTTAACCATCCAAGACCAAATATGGCAGAAATCAAAAACATCTTAATTGTTTGCGGGGAACCCTCCGGAGACCTCTTAGCCGCCAGCCTGGCAATAAACATCCAAAAATTTTCTCCCGGTGCTAAATTCAGCGGCGTAGGAGGTTTAGAATTAGCCAAAACCGGGGCGGATATCTTCTACAATATTCAAGGGCTTGCGGTAATGGGGCTTTTCGATGTTCTAAAAAAACTGCCTAAATTTCTAAAACTCAAGAACATTGTTTTAGAACAGATTAAACTTCGTAAGCCGGATTGCCTGATTTTGGTTGATTTTTCCGGTTTTAACCTGCGTTTGGCCAAAGCCGTCAACAAGCAGCTTCCGGTCATCTATTATGTCAGCCCGCAAATTTGGGCTTCCCGGGAAAAAAGAGTAAACCTGATAAAAAAATTTATTTCAAAAATTATCGTACTTTTCAAATTCGAAGAGGAGTTCTATCGTAAGCACCAAATCCAAGCGGATTATGCCGGACACCCTTTGATTGACCTCATAGCTTTGGCCCCGCCGGATCCCTGGTTCCTCAAGGAGCAGGGAATCAACCCGGATAAAAAAATCATTTCCCTGCTTCCCGGCTCGCGCAAGCAGGAAGTAAAACGGATCTTACCCTTAATGCTCAAAAGCGCTCAACTTATCGAGCAGCAATTCCCGCAAACCCAATTTATTATCGCCAAGGCCCCCAATCTGGATCCAGGACTCTACCAAAAAGAATGCAAAAAATTCGCTCTGGATATTAAAATTGTCGACGGAAAAACTCACAGCTGCCTAAGCGCTGCCCAGGCCAGCCTGGTTTGCTCAGGTACCGCCACCCTGGAAGCGGCAATTATCGGCAAGCCTTTCGTAATTGTTTACAAAACCAGCCTTTTGAATTATCTGCTTTACCGGCCGCAGATAAAAATCCCTTATATCGGGATCGTCAACATCGTCGCCGGAAGAAAAATCATCCCGGAGTTCATCCAATTCGAAGCCCGGCCAAAAATGATCGCTCAAACGATCATCAAACTCTTCAGTAATCCTTCAGCGGCCGAACAAATGATTCAGGAAATGAAAACGGTCAAGGAATCTCTGGGACAGCCCGGTGCTGCCGAGCGCGCCGCCAAACTTATCCTCGATTTTCTTCAAAAATAAATAACCCCTACTACCAAAAATAGCAAAGGCTAATATAATTTAGCGGGTGGCTTGGACTGTTTCGAGGACGCTCCGTGCGGACGAGAAACAGTCCAAGACGGGTCCCGCTAAGTTAATTGGTCTTTGCTATCTTAATCCGCTCATCGATTGGCGGATGATCAAAGAAGAAAAACTTGATTAAAGGATGGGGATTACGGTCACAGAGATTTTGCGCGGCTAATTTTTCCATCAGGCTGACAAATGCCTCCCGGTCGGCGGTAACCTTAAGGGCTAAACGGTCAGCTTCCCTTTCAAATTTGCGGCTTACAAGCGCCTCAAGCGGAGCAAAAACAATCCCGAACAGAACGAAATAAAGAAAAATAAGCGGACAACTTGCCAGCTGCCCCAGAAACTCCAGCCGAAAAATACCCAGGGCATAGGCACTGGTTTTAGAGATGAGATAGAATAACCCCAGGGTGAGCAGTGAATTCAAGGCGATCAGCTTGATAATATGCTTAAGCCGGTAATGAGCAAACTCATGCGCCAGGATCATCACCACTTCGTCATAAGTATACTTATCTTGTAAGGTATCAGCTAAAAGTACGCGCCGGGAGCTTCCCATCCCCGTAAAAGCGGCGTTAGCCTTAAGCGTCTTTTTGCTGAAATCGATCTGAAAAACATCCATTAATTTAACCTGCATTTTATCTGCTAGCTCAAGAATCCTTTGCCGTAAAACCTCATCTTCCAGCTTCTTATATTTAAAAAATAAAGGTATGATCAAAATCGGAGCCAGCTTAGCCAGAAGGACGCTAAAAATAATCCAGCAGCAAGCAGCTACCACCCACCACCATTGAGCGAATCTGCCTAAAACCCAGTAAAAAGAATAGAGCAAAATCAGCGAAAGCAGATAACCCAGGATCCCGCTCTTTAATTGATCGATCAACCAGGATTTAAGGGTTTGCCGGGTCAGGTTAAACTTATGCTCGAGGATAAAGCTGGAGTAAAGATTAAAAGGCAGGTTAAACAAATAGTACAAACACGAAATTACCAGTAAATAGGCGGCAACCGATACGAAACGCGGCAGATGCAGGCCAATCAGCAGATTTTCCAGCGATAAAGAAAGCCCTGATCCTAAAAAAATCAGGAGCAGGGCTATACAGTAGAATGTGTCAATAATACTTAAAGCGTATTTCTGATGCGAGTAGCTTTTAGCTAAACCCGTCATTTTTATTTCTTAGCGGTTTGGGCTTTGGGCGCCACATTCACAAAGGTGCGTAACTTTCCGTGGCTGGTTTTTTTACGCGTAAAATAAACCTTACCCGGACAAGCCGCAAACAGCGTACCCAGGCCCCGGACATTCACTCCGGCTTTATAGGTATCGACACCGCGCACCAGAATTTCGCCGGTTTTAACGATTTTACCGCCGCTTGACTTAAGCGCTTTATCTTTCTTGGGAGTAGAAAAACCACCGATCATGTAAGTCCTTCCCGACTGCCATAAAAACAGTCATTTTAATAGTAGTTTTAAATTTTTCATCGACAATAGCCTATTGTCGATTGACCATCGTCAGCGAAAAAAGATATTACCACAAATCTCTTAATTAAGCAATACTTCTTCGTCTTTATCCGGAATCGCTACGGCAAGGCCTTTACTGGCTAAAATATCAGCCAGCGTTTGCAATTGCTCAAGCTCACCGTGCACCAGAAAAACTTTTTTTAAAGGCAGGCAGCCAGAAACAAATTCCAAAAGCTCCTCCTGGTCGGCATGCCCGGAAAAGGCATTAATCACTACGACTTCCGCATTAAGTTCATACTCCACCCCGAAGATTTTAACAAAAGGATTTTTCTCGACAATCCTTCTGCCCAACGTATCCTGCGCCATATAGCCGACCACTAAAATCATATTCCGGGAATCTTCAATATTATTCTGCAAATGATGCAGGATTCTTCCGGACTCGCACATCCCGCTGCCGGCAATAATGATCATCGGACGCTTATCCATATTCAAAGATTTAGATTCCTTTTGATCCCGGACAAAACGTAAATTCAACAGCTCAAACGGATTATCCCCCCGGTTAAAGGCCTGGCGGGTTTTTTCATTTAAAAAATCCAAATGATATTTGAATAAATCGGTAATGTTGGTGGCCAACGGGCTATCCACATAAATCGGCACCGAGGGAATAATTTTTTCTTTAAGCAATTCATTCAGGAAATAAATCACCTCCTGGGTGCGCTCCAGGGTAAAAGAAGGAATCAGTACCTTGCCTCCCCTTCTCACTGCCCGGCTGATTGCTTCCCTTAATTTTGACTGCGCTTCATCGATTGGGCGATGGAGCCTGCCCCCGTAAGTAGATTCTAAAATTAAATAATCCAGCCCTTTGGGAATCACCGGATTATTCAAAAGCGGCAGGTTCTTTCTGCCCAAATCAACCGCGTACCCTAAGCGTAAAGTACGCTGCCCATCTTTGATATCTAAAATTACAATCCCTGATCCTAAAATATGCCCGGCATCGACAATCGTCGCATAGATGTCTTTAGCAATACAAAATTTCTGATTGTAGGAAATCGAACGGAAAATCCGGGTACTCTTAGAAGCTTCTTTAGCGGTATACAACGGCTTACGCAAAGGCAGGTTCAAGCGGCGATTAATTTTATTTACATAACGCACATCTTCTTCCTGGATCTTGCCGGAATCTACCAGCATCAGGTCGGCCAGGTCCTTGGTAGCGGAAGTAGTATAAATCTTACAACGTAATCCCTGCTTGATCAAATTGGGAATATTGCCGCAATGGTCGATATGCGCATGCGATAAAACCATCGCCTTAATCGTCCGCGGGTTATAATGAAAAGTAGTGTTAATTTTATAGAAGGCTTCGCGGCGCCCCTGAAAAAGGCCGCCATCCAATAAAATATCGGTATTGCCCGCGGAAATCAGGTGGCTGGAACCGGTAACGGTTTTTGCCCCTCCTAAAAATTTTATCTTAACCGGCATATTTTTACGTTACAAAAAGATTACGGGAGGAAAACTTCCCATCTGTGGTTAAATTTACCCCTAAGCGTTTCAACCCCACTTCATCTCCAGGAGTAGGAATATGCGTCATATGCACTTCACAATCCTTTAACTGGCTCAGTTTCTGCATTGCCAACTCTGCCGTATGGCTGGCAGAAGCGCTTATGGCAAGAGCGATTAAACACTCTTCTAAATCTAAATTTTCTGAATCTGATTTTAAAATATCTTTTTTCAGCTTCGCAATCTGATTGATCACATGCGGGCTCAAGAGCAGTATCTCATCCGGGATATGTGCCAGGACCTTGAGCGCATTCATCACCAAGCTGGATGCGGCATGCATCAGATTAGAATTCTTACCGGTAATTATCTGGCCGCTATTCAGCTGGATTGCCGCACCGCAGAATACCCCGTCATGCCCCTTATTCCGTTTTTCCGCTTCTTCTGCTGCGGCTCTGGCCACTTCCACTACTAACCGGTCAGTAACCTTAACCCCCAGGCCCTCCATCAGCGCGACTACCCTGTCCACGGTCTCCTTTTTCTCAATCCCCAGAACATACTCGCTATTATACCGGAAGTAGCGGCGGATCAACTCCTGTTTTGCCGCCTCAACCACCACCTGATCATCCACGATCCCGAAACCGGCGCGATTAACCCCCATGTCCGTCGGAGAATTATAGGTCGGAAAATCTTTGGCAAAAATCCTACTTAACATCAGCTTAAGAATCGGAAAGCTTTCCACGTCGCGGTTGTAATTAACCGTACTTTGGGAATATTTCTCCAAGTGGAAAGGGTCAATCAGGTTAAAATCCTGGATATCGGCTGTGGCGGCTTCGTAAGCCACATTAACCGGATGTTTAAGCGGCAGGTTCCAGATCGGAAAAGTCTCAAATTTGGCGTACCCGGCGTTGATGCCGCGCTTATGCTCATGAAATAACTGTGACAGGCAAGTGGATAATTTGCCGCTGTTGGGCCCGGGAGCGGTCACCACCACAATCGGATTCTTAGTTTCGACATAATCATTCTTACCGAAACCGTTTTCGCTGATAATCGCGTCCACATCAGCCGGATACCCCGCAATCGGATAATGCAAATAAACCTTTACTCCGCGGCGCTCCAGTTTATTCTTAAAGATAACCGCCGAAGGCTGATTGGTAAAACGGGTAATCACCACCGCTAAAATATCTAAGCCCCATTTTCTCAAATCATCGATTAGTTTGAAAGTGGCGGCATCATAGGTAATCCCGAAATCCCCGCGTACCCTGCCCTTTTCGATATCCGCGGCATAGATCGAAAGCACGATATCGATCTTATCCTTTAAACACTGCAATAATCTTATTTTAACATTCGGGTCATAACCGGGCAGAACCCGGGCGGCATGATAATCAAAACAAAGCTTACCCCCGAATTCCAAGTAAAGTTTATTATCAAAGTTCTTCACCCGGTCGAGGATTGCGGCGGTTTGATCTTTCAGATATTTTTCGTTATCAAAACCTGTTTTTTTAATCATCTTTTGCCTAATATTTAGGCATATTGTATTATAAGTTATCCTATTTGTAAAGATAAATGGGGTCAGAATTATTTTTCTTGGTTTCAAAGCCCGAAAAATAATTCTGACCCCATTTATTTATCGTAAGTAGAGTAGAAATAAGGAGTATGGGCCATAAATTCGGCCGCGCAGGTATCCACTAACTTAAAATCCGGAATAATATTAAACGATTTTCTCAAATTATAGATTTCGGTTTCGCTTAAAGATAGAATCCGGCTCAACTGCTTATCGCTAAAACCGTATTCCTTAGCTTTCTTCAAAAGCGAAGCGCCCAGTTGATGTTTATTTTTAAACAACTCTCTTTCACAATCGATAATTTCTTTTATATTATACAGAAACCAGCGGTCGATCTTCGTTAGATTATGCACCTCTTCGATATCCAATCCGGCGCGAAAAGCATCTCCGATATAAAAAATTCTTTCGGCATTGGGAAGCCTGAGTTTCCCGCAAATCTGCTCTCTAATTTCATTATCCACCTTGGCTTCCGGGAGGTTTTTAAAAAGCAGGCTCTCTAAGCCGAATTTTTTAAGTTCCAGGGCCCTGAGGCCTTTCTGCAGTGCTTCTTTAAAGGTGCGGCCGATGGCCATGGCTTCTCCTACGCTTTTCATCGATACCCCCAGAGTGTTTTCCGCTTGAGTAAATTTCTCGAAGGTAAAGCGGGGGATTTTAACTACGCAGTAGTCGATCGCCGGCTCAAAACAGGCAGGAGTCAGCCGGGTGATATCATTAGGAATTTCATCCAGAGTATAGCCTACGGCAAGTTTAGCGGCAATTTTAGCAATCGGAAAGCCGGTAGC
>JAGVOR010000016.1 GCA_020052635.1 Candidatus Omnitrophota bacterium | reverse complement strand
AGAAGATCCGATTATATTATGCAGGTGTATGCCCAGTAAATCTTGAGAGTAGGCTTTAAGGTAATCGTCCTTCTCAATAAAACCTAAATTCTGCATTACTTTAGCATGCCCGGTATCATGCCAATAACAAATCTGGGAATCAGGAAAACGATTAAGGATAATGCCGATTTCGGAAATATCCGGAATTTCGGCATGATAAAAACGGGTCTCGATCCCCAACATCACCCCCTGCTGCGTTGCCTGCAAATTTAATTCTTCCAAACTGGCGATAACCTGTTTTAAAAAAAGCGCGCTTTGGCTCTTGCGTTGAGCAATCATTTGTTCTTTCAGCCGGTTAAAATTTTCCTGCGCCGGCTCACCCTGATTATATAAATTGATCAACTGGCGTGTAGCATCCGCAATCTGCACCCTGCCGCAATGCAAAACTACCGCTTTCGCCCCTAGCTTTGCCGCCGTATCAATGGTCACCTTGGTATATTTAACCGCAAGAGCGCGCTCTGCTTCATCCAAGGCAGCTAAAGAATAACAATCCGGCAGGGCTTGCACAGGGGTAAGCCCGGGGGGAATTGGGCAATAATTATGCAGGCTCTGAATTATAATCCCTAACTCATTTGCCTGGCTGGCCAACTCTGCCACCAGGTGATCAGTAAGATTAAAGCTTAATTCGATTGTTTTAAACTGAAGCTGGCTTATTTCAAAGAGCAGGCCCGCGGCTTCGGTAAAACGGTAAGCATTCCAAGAGGTAGAAAGTGCAAGAGCCATGTTTATTTTTTGCTGGTTTTGGCTTTCTTTCTCTTGCGTTCGCTGGGCTTCTCATAATGTTTACGGTCGCGCACCTCGCGCAAGATCCCTTCCTGCTCGATCTTTTTCTTAAAACGGCGCAAAGCGGATTCGAAGGATTCATCCTTCTTCACTTCAACTTGAGTCAATATAATCATCTCCTTTCACGGTAGAATTTTAGGGTTTCAATATACCACCCTTTTGGAAAAGTGTCAATAATCACTCCCGCTATTCAATCTCAAAAGAAATAATGATATTAAAAGATAGCTGCGGATAGTCGAGTTCTTTGGGGAAATTGGGAAACGGCGAAGCATCGCGGATGCTTTTCAAGGCGATATTCTTCAAGTAGCTGTCCACGCTGGTTCGATCTTCAGCCAAACGTACATCTTTAATTAAACCGTCATTGGAAATGATGAAAGAAAGATAGACCTCGCCGGTTTGATTGTGCGTGTAGTTCTGATAAGCGCTGCGCCTGATTTTTTCCCTGACAATCTGGTAATAACTGATATAACTGGGATTATCGATCTTAGCTGACTCGATCGCCGGCAAAGCAATCTTCTTTTTAATCGCTAAAGCTTGGGAATTTATAAAGTTGGGCTTGGAAAATCCTTGCGGCTTATACCCCTGGTTATCAAAAATCAGTTTGGGCTTTACGGGGGCCTTCAAAGAATCTGACCTGGCGAATGAACTATCCGGCTCAAAATAAGGCAACGGCCGGCGTACGGTAGCGCCGATACTCTGGGCATCGACTGCCAGCAAGGGTTCAGCCGGTGAAATTGCCTTTGAGCGCTCTACCGCGGTTAAATTTTTAGGCAAAGATTTAACCGATAAATTTTCTTTAACATAGCGCACCGCGATCTTCTGCAGCTTGGGCGCCGGGGTAAAAGGATTAAAATGCGGCCGGGGCAAAAGAATTACCCCGTGGAAAAGTAGCGAAACAGTAAAAGTAAGCCGCAGAAGCCGATTCCCAAACATAGCTTATTTTAGCATAGGCCGGATGAGCTGGCAAGAAATTGCAAATCAGCACTCAGCGCTTAAATGAGCATTAAGAGCATAAAACTGCCGATTAACAACAGCACAATAATGATGATTATAGTTTTAGGCCGGGGATATCTCAGTTTACCCATAAAGCCTACGGCGCGGTTTAAGCTTTCCCCGCAATAAAGGCATAACAGCGCTTCATCATCATCGATCGGCTGTTTGCAATGCGGACAGATGTATTTGGGCATTTGACGCTCCTTTTGGTTCGGCAGGATCCCTCGGCCTGCCCCCAAGAGGATCCTGCCGTCTACTTTAATTTAAAACGATAGTTTTAAACCGCCCGAAATCATTCTGCCTGGCTCGGCGTAATTTCTCACCTCACTGTATGATTCCGCGGCAATATTGCTAATTGCGGCAAACACCTGGGCATAAGCATTCAGTTTATAGCTGGCATCCAGATCGATTTTAGTATAAGCCTTAAGTGACCGGCTGCCTGAATCCATGCGTTTTCCTTTGTAAAGTAAGCTTAAGCCGAATTTTAGCTTATCAATCGGGCTATACTGAATCCTGGAAAAACATTTATTTTTAGGCCGCCTCAGGAGCTCATCGCCAGTATCCCGGTTTTCGGTATCCTGCCAGGTATAACCAAATTCAAATTTTAAGTTATCAAGCGGGCTGACGGTTAACACGCTTTCATAACCAAAAATCCTGGCTTTACCGACATTGGCATAATTTTCGGTAAAATAGGTAACCGGGTTATAAACTGCATCGATCAGGTTTTTAATATCCGTATGAAAATAGGTTAAACCGAATTTAATTTTATCACTAAACAGGCTCTGCTCTATGCCAACTTCATAGGTTGAGCTTTCCTCCGGCTTAAGTGCTGGATTACCGCCGCCCCCATAGAACGGATCGGCAATTGCATATAATTGGTATAAGGTCGGCGCCTTAAAAGCCGTGCCCCAACCGCCTTTAATCTTCGTGCCGGTTTTAAAAAGATAGTTGGCATCGACTTTATAAACTTGATGGAAACCGGCATGCGAATGATCATTCAACCGGGTACCCAGGTTAAGATGGAAAGCATCATTCAGATGAATCAGGTTTTCAAGATAGTAAGCCCGGGTATTACTGGTTACCTTGGGGAAAATGGCTTCAAATGGCCCAAAGGCCCCTTCAGAATAATAGTAGTAAGCACCGCTCTCCCTTTGATAATCAAAACCCGCGATCAATGTATCGAATTCTGCGAGTTTGATGGTATTCTGCCAGTCCAGCTGGTAATTCTCCCCCTGATACCAATCCCTTAAATAATTTGAAGGATACTGCGGATCCTTATCATCGGCATCACGCCGGTCATCCTGCATATAAGAAAGCTGCAGTTTTTGGCTCCAACGGTCATTAAGCTTACTTTCATAATAACTGCTTAGGCTAACCTGCTTTTCTTTACCGATCAAATCCGGGTCATCCCGCAAACCAACCGAATCATCATATTTATACCTGGCATCGGTGAACCTTCCGATTAGACCGACGGTATTTTGAAGGTTTAAATCATAATCTGCTCTCACCGAAAGGCTGCTGTTTTCGCTGGGATCGCGTTCGGAAGTATTCTTCAATTTTGAAATACCCCGGGTCTGAAAATGCGCCGCCCCCAATGAATAAGTAAAATTACCAACCCTGCCGCTTGATTCAAACTCCTGACGGTATGAATTGTAAGTACCTGCGCTGCTTAAAAAAGAAACTGTCGGCTTACCGGAGCCTTTTTTAGTCAGGATATTGATCACGCCGCCCATCGCATCAGAGCCGTATAACACGCTCTGCGGTCCGTTAACCACTTCAATCCGCTCCAGGTTAGTCAAGCTCAAATGCGCTAAATTTAACGCTCCGTTGGTGGCGATCGGATCATAAACCCTGACATTATCGATCATAATTTGGGTTTGCCCGGAATTAGTGCCGCGGGTAAAAACCGAAACCGGCCCGCCAAATGCCCCGGACTGGACAATATCCACTCCCGGGGCATCAACTAAAATATCTTTGACGCTTTCCCCTTTGGCTTTACCCTCCTCCAATTCGCTAGCGCCAAATGCGGTAACGGTACTGGTTGTTCCCTCGATATTTTCCCCGTAGCGTAAAGGAGTCACTACGATCTTGTCTAACTCGATATCCTGCGCTTGGGCAGCCTGCCCTACGATCAAGCCTAAGCCGAACAAAAATATAATTTTTCCAAAAGAAACTTTCATTTTATCTTTTCCCTTCTTGCGAGAGTACTCGCCTTTTGGTAGGCGGTCGACCGGACTTTTAGTTAACAGTTGAGAATTCACAATTAATCGTTAAACTAATTACCGTTGCGCGACAGTGCCTGGAATTGCACCAGACTT
>JAGVOR010000154.1 GCA_020052635.1 Candidatus Omnitrophota bacterium | reverse complement strand
TCCTTACGGGCATAAAAAATACGAAACCCTTTTTTCTCTGGGGATTGCCGGGCTGCTTTTTGTCGTGGCCTTTAACCTGGGAAAAACCGGTTGGCAACGCCTCTTTGCACCCGTAGCCTTTGAAGTTAACCCGGCCAGCTTTATCATCATGCTGATCACGATGGCGGTAAATACCGGGTTGATGCGTTATGAATATAATAAAGGCAAAGAATTAAAAAGTGATATCCTCATTGCTGACTCTTTGCATACCCGGGCGGATATTGTTACTTCGGCGGCGGTCATTATTTCCCTGGTAGTTACCCGGCTGGGATTCCCCTTAATCGATGCGATCGTCACAATCATGATTGCTTTATTTATTGCTTATGCCGCCTTTAAAATCGTTAAAGAAAGTTCGGATGTTCTTTGCGATACGGCGGTTTTCCTGAATGATCAAAAGGTTAAAGATATCGTATTAAAAATAGATGGGGTAAAAGCCTGCCATAAAATCCGCAGCCGGGGCCGCATCGATGATATCCACATAGATTTACATGTGCAGGTTAACCGCAGCATGCATATCGATTGCGCCCACCAGATCAGCTACCGCATCGAGGAAACGATTAAATCCGCGATCCCCGGGATTACCGACGTAGTCGTGCACATGGAGCCCCAAGAAAACTAAAGATATCCCAAGGGGTCAACCGGAGATCCGTTTTTTCTTACTTCGAAATGTAAATGCGAAAGCATATCTTGAGCTTGGGCATTGCCGGTTTTACCGACCCTCCCGACCACCTGTCCCTGGCGCACATCATCACCCCGGTGCACAGAAATTCTAGAAAGGTGACCGTAAAGAGTGGTCATTTCATCCCGGTGCCGGATAACCACATATTTGCCCATTCCTGAATTCTGCGCGGCAGTGATGACTTTACCGCTTTTAGCGGCATAAACCGGGGTGCCGACATCCGCTAAAAGATCAAGACCTTTGTGCATTCTTTGGCCGCTGCGCTTAGAAGCAAAAGCACCGTTACCCCGGTGGTCATGGCGGACAATCAGGTCGGTTTTGTATTCAATCGGGCAGATAAAATAATGCTTATCCAGAGAGCTAATCCCCAGAAAGACGTAAACACAGATTAAAATCAAACAAACCGATAGGATTCTTCGGATCATCTTTTTTTATTTAATAAATATACTGCAGCACCGGCGTCAAACAGCAGGCAAAGCAGGATAAAAAAATCACCCCAGCGGTTATAAAGTGTGCGTTTAGATTTGGTTAAATAAATACTCTGTGTACTGATCCCGGTGACAAAAATTTCATTTCCCCCGGAATCCGCTACGACTCCTAAAACCCGGCCGGCGGGGTCGACAAACCCGCTGATCCCGGTATTGGCAGCGCGGGCCAGATACACCCGATTCTCAACCGCCCGCAAAACCGAGGCCGTAAAATGCTGATAAGCGGCGGTGCTTTTTTTGTACCAAGCATCATTGGTGATATTCACTAAAAACACCGCCCCCTCTTTTACCAACTTACGGGATAGCTCCGGGAAAAGATCCTCAAAACAAATCAACACGCCGAACTGTGCAGCACCCGGCCCAACCGGATCGGCCGGTGCGCGCCTCTGCGCAGAAGCACGCAGTGGCTTTTCAAATTCAGTCGAATCTAACTTGAAAATGGTATGTTCTTCCCCCGGTGTAATATCTCCAATCGGAGCAATCGTTTCTAAAAACGGCAGGGCCTTCTTTAGCGGCACGTATTCGCCGAAAGGCACCAAATGAAGTTTATGATAAATGCCCGCCGGATGCCCGCCGGGGCCGACTAATAAAGCGCTATTAAAATAGTTTTGGTCAAGATACGAAACCGCGCCCACTAAAAGATACGTATCCAACTTATAAGCCAGGGATAACACCTGAATAAACTGATCCTCATCCCTGCCCCAGAGGCCGGGGACTGATGATTCTGGCCAGATGATTAACTGTGGCTTATCCGCAGCCGCGGCATCGCTCAGCCGGCGGTAGCGGTCTTGGATAAAGGTTACCGCTCGGGCATCCCACTTTGACTCCTGGGGGATATTGCCTTGCACTACCGAAACCTTAAGCGGTATTGAATGAGGGTGTTTGGCCGGATAAACGGATAATTTCACAAAACCGTAACCCAGCGATAGCGCCAGGAAGCCAGCGCAAAGATATATGATTTTTACGCCGGCGAACCTGCGCCAGTATAAATAAAGCGCGGTATTAACCAGCACAACCAGGAAACTAACCCCCCAGGTTCCGGTAATCTCCGCGATTTGAATCACCGCTAAATTCCGGGCTTGAGAGAGGCCGACTAAAGCCCAGGGCAGGCCGGTAAATAAATAACCGCGCAGATATTCCAGTAAAACCCAGGTGGCCGGTAAAAAGAACAGGCGGCAATAAACCGGCAAGGAACCTGAAAAATAGACCGCCCCGCCAAAAAGCCCCAAATACAGTGCAAGATACAAAATCAGGATTATCTGGCCGAGTAAAGTAACATGGATCAGCCAATAAATTGTCAGGCTCCAAAAAACTGCTCCTGCCAAAAAAGCCGCCCCCAGATGGAAACGCAACGGCTTATTTTCAAGACCGGCATATAAAGGTATCAGGGCACACCAGGCAAGGATCCCGAGTTTAAAACTGCAAAATGAAAGGGATAAAAGCAGCGCTGAAAAGGCGGGTAAAAGTAAATGGATCATTCTCCGCAACACTTCTTATATTTCTTCCCTGAACCGCAAGGGCAAGGTTCGTTACGGCCAACCTTGGTTTGATGCGATTGGATGGGTTTGGCAGAAGGTTGCGGCAAGCTACCAGAAGGCTCTGCTAAATCGCTCGCCAAAGCGGAATCCGGAAACTGGGATAATTCCTCGTGGCTTAATTCCTTGGGCACTGAACTAAAAACCCCGCGGAAACTTTGGGGTTTGACTGCCTCCAACTTATAAACCGTCTGCACTGCATCCTCTTCAATCGCAGTGATCATCTGGCTAAACATACCGAAAGCCTCGCGTTTATATTCAATCAGCGGATCGCGCTGCCCATAAGCCCGCAGGCCAATCCCCTCACGTAAGCTATCCATGGCGTAAAGATGATCCTTCCACTTGCTATCGATAATCTGTAAAAACACCATCCGCTCTAAATTACGCAACAAGTCAGATCCGATTAACTGCTCTTTATTTTCATAAGCCGCTAAAAGCTCTGCGGTTAATTTTTCACCGGCCTGCTCATCGCTAAGATGATCCAGCACCTCTTTAGTCATTTGCAGCCCGAAGTTCAAATTCACAAAACTGACTAAACCGGCAATATCCAAACCGCCGGCCTCCTGCTGCTGATAAACTTTTAAATAATCCTGGATCAGCCGGGTAATAATCCCGACAATGTTTTCCCGTAAAGAAAAGCCTTCCAGAATCTGCCGGCGCTGGCCGTAAATAATCTCCCGCTGCTTGTTCATTACGTTATCATATTCCAACAGCTGTTTTCTAATCTCAAAGTTGTGCTGCTCAACCCGCCGCTGGGCAATCTCGATCGAACCGCTCACCCAGGGATGCTCGATCACCTGGCCGGCCTCCAAGCCCAATTTTTCCATCAGCCCGATAATCCGGTCGCTCCCGAATAGACGCATCAGGTCGTCCTTTAAAGAAACGTAAAACCGCGAGCTTCCCGGGTCACCCTGGCGGCCGCAGCGGCCGCGCAGCTGATTATCGATCCTTCTGGCTTCGTGCCGCTCCGTACCCAAAACATGCAAGCCCCCCAGGCTTACCACTTTATCATGCTCAACGGAACAGGCGGATTTATAATGCTCGAGTAATTTTTTATACTCCTGTTGGTAATGCGGATCCGCCGGGTCCAATTTTTGCCGGGCCACGTTTTTAGCGATAAATTCCGGATTGCCCCCTAAAAGGATGTCTGTACCGCGGCCGGCCATATTCGTCGCAATCGTTACCCCCTGGTAACTGCCGGCCTGGGCGATAATCTGCGCCTCCATTTCATGGTACTTGGCGTTTAAAACCTGATGCTTAATTCCCCGCCGGGTAAGCATTGATGAAAGCTGCTCGGATTTATCGATGGTGATCGTCCCGACTAATACCGGTTTGCCGGACTTGCTTAATTCCGCAATTTCTTCAACCACCGCGGATAATTTTTCTTCTTCCGTTTTGTAAATCCGGTCCGGATAATTTTTGCGTACCAGCGGCCGGTTAGTCGGCAGAACTACTACATCCAGCTGGTAAATGCTTTTAAACTCATTGGACTCCGTAAAAGCCGTCCCGGTCATCCCGGCTAATTTTTCATACATCCGGAAATAATTCTGAAAGGTAACCGTAGCTAAAGTTTGATTCTCCCGCTCGATTTTTAAACCCTCTTTGGATTCCACCGCCTGGTGCAAACCGTCCGACCAGCGCCGGCCGGGCATCATCCTGCCGGTAAATTCATCGACAATAATCACCCCGCCGTCCTTGATCACATAATCCACATCCCGCTCAAAAAACTCTTTGGCCCGCAACGCCTGGATCGTATGGTGCCGGTAATCAATCGTCTCTAAAGAATGCAGTGTATCGACCCCCCAAAGCCGGGAGGCCTTCATCTCTCCGTCTTCGGTCAGGGCGACGGTTTGCGCCTTTTCATCCGCTACGTAATCAAAACCTTTACCTAAATCTATCCCTTTATATTTGGCATCGATCTCATCCCGCTCGGTAACCCTGCGACCGGATAATTGATCGGCGATTTTTTTGGCGGTGTAATATTTCTCCGTAGATTCCTCCGCCGGCCCGGAGATAATCAAGGGGGTGCGGGCTTCATCAATGAGAATCGAATCGACTTCATCGACGATCGCGTAATAAAAAGGCCTCTGCGCCAGGTCCTGGGTAGAATATTTCATGTTGTCACGCAGATAATCAAAACCGAACTCGTTATTCGTCCCGTAAGTAATATCGCAGGCATAAGCAATCTTTCTTTCCGCATCCGACATATTATGCTGGATGGTCCCGACGGATAAGCCTAAAAATTCATAAATCGGGCCCATCCATTCCCGGTCGCGGCGGGCTAAGTAATCGTTGACCGTCACCACATGCACTCCTTTGCCCAAAAGGGCGTTCAGGTAGGCGGCAAGAGTGGCAACTAAAGTTTTTCCTTCTCCGGTAGACATCTCGGCAATCCGGCCTTCATGCAGAATAATCCCACCGATAATCTGCACGTCAAAATGCCGCAGCCCGATTGTCCGCAGGGAGGCCTCCCTGACAACGGCAAAGGCCTCCGGCAAGATTTCATCGAAGATCCGGTTGCGGCAGATTTTTAATTTTTCTTTTATTTTTTCTTTTTCTTCAGGCATCGCCACGTTCAGCATTGCCTGCTGCAGCTCTTCGATCTGAGGATTAATTTCTGCCGAGCGCCGGCTTAAATGCTCCTTGAATTCCTCTGTCTTGGCCGCCAACTGCGTGTCGCTTAAAGCGCTGATTTTATTTTCCAGCGAATTCACTAAGCTCACCAGAGGGGCGACCTCAACCATCTTATTCATTGAGGGGCTGGGCATTTCGGGATGTAAAGTAATCCTTAAATCGGGAAACCGTTTTTTAAGCAACCCCTGCTTACGATTGAGAATTGTTTTTTTAATCAATGCTAACATTATTTTCCTTTATGGCTTGTGCGCGCTGAATTTTAAATAGGCCTCGATAAATTCATCCAAAGCCCCGCCTAAAACCTTTTGACTGTCCCCGGTTTCAAAATCCGTGCGATGGTCTTTAACTAAGTTATACGGATGCAGGACATAAGAACGGATCTGGCTGCCCCACTCGATCTTCTTTTTATCCGCATCCTGTTTTTTTAGCTCTTCTTCTTTTTGGGCCGCCTGCGCTTCATAGATCCTGGCCTTGAGGATCTTTAACGCGGTTTGTTTGTTCTGATATTGCGAACGCTCATTCTGACACTGAGCAATAATCCCGGTAGGCAAATGCGTAATCCGCACCGCCGAATCGGTAGTATTTACGCTTTGGCCGCCGGCGCCTTTAGAACGGTAAACATCGATCTTTAAATCGCTCTCTTCGATTTTAACATCTAATTCTTCCTCGATCTCCGGGATAACATCCACCGAAGCAAAAGAGGTGTGCCGGCGCTTGTTCGCGTCAAACGGCGAGATCCTTACTAAACGATGCACTCCCCGCTCAGCCTTTAAATAACCGTAAGCATACGGCCCCTCAATCAAGAGGGTAACGTTTTTGAGCCCCAGATCGGAAGAGCACACG
>JAGVOR010000037.1 GCA_020052635.1 Candidatus Omnitrophota bacterium | reverse complement strand
CACCTGGGTGCAAGCGGTGATTTTGCGTTCGTTTCTGCCGATCATCATGTTTTTTTTGATCAGTATTTTGATCGGCCTGATCTTATATATACAGAAAAGAAACAAATGGGAGCAGTTACACCTTGATGAGAGTAAATTAGCGTTACAGGAGAGTGAAAACAAATACCGCGGCCTCTTTTTGAATTTCCGCGATGCGATGATGATTATCAAGGGGCCAAACTGGAAGTTTGTTTCGGGAAATCCGGCGGCCCTGAAGATGTTTGGGGTTGACGGTGAAAAACAGTTTTTAGGGCTGAGCCCGATGGATTTATCCCCATCGTATCAACCGGACGGAGCGCTTTCGCAGGAAAAATCCAGGCAAATGATTGAAACGGCGCTTGCGCAAGGTTCGCTGTTTTTTGAATGGGTGCATAAACGTTTTGATGGACAGGAATTTCCGGCCCAGGTATTATTGGCCAAGATGGAGCTTTCCGGAGAGATAATGCTGCAGGTGATGGTTAGGGATATGACGGAGAGCAAAAGAATCGAGGAAGAAAACCGTAAGCACCTGCAGGAGCTGGAGGTTTTCTACAAGGTAAGCATGGGCCGGGAGGAACGGATCATCGAGCTTAAAAAGGAAGTAAATATGCTTAAACAGGAGCTGGAGCGATACAAAAAGGCCGCTTAAAATGACGATACGCACCCGATTAGTTTATTTATTGATTCTTGTTGCGGTTATCTTTACGAGCTTATTCCTAGCGCAGAAAATATTAGAACGCCGTAAAATAATCGAGTTGTGGAATTCGGTGCGCATCGATCGGAAAGATATCTTTGAGAAGATTTTGGAGCTGCAAAGCAGGTCTCTGGCTAACTTTGTTTCCGATTATACTTATTGGGATGATATGGTGGAGTTTGCTGTCCGGCCAGATCAAAAATGGGCCCAGGAGAATATTGAAGCAAGCATGGGTACCTTCACGGCGGATTTATCCTGGGTTTATAATGCGGAGCGCAAGCTGATTTACTCTAATGCTAGGGATGAGGAAAATAAGAAGCTTAAAGAGTATTATCTATCCCAGGAAGTTCTCAAGAATTTATTTTCGCAATCCGCGTTCTGCCATTTTTTTATAAATAATTCCGGAAAAATAGTGGAGGTTTGGGGAGCGACTGTTCACCCGACGGCCGATGCCGAAAGAAAAACCCCGCTTCAGGGCTACTTTTTTGTCGGACGCATATGGACCCGGGAGCATCTCGATGAGATCGGGCATTTAACAAAATCAACAGTTTTATTGTTAGACAATGCAGCTGTTGCAACCGTAAGTCCTAATCAGTCTGAGGTCGTGGATTTTATGATAACCTTGGCCGGCTGGGATAATCAACCGGTAAAATACCTCTTGGTTTCTTCAGCCTCCGAGTCGATTGCCAGCGCCAAAAGATCAATTTTTCAGGTATCGATATTATTCTTCGGTTTTGCTATCACTGCTGCATTGATCGTTTCATTTTTTGTTTTTTATTGGGTGAATGTCCCCCTAAAATTAATTTCTCTGGCCCTGGAAAAAGAGAATTCCAGTTTTTTAATTAAAATCAAAAGGCAAGCCACTGAGTTCGGGGGAGTCTCCCGGATGATAGACAGTTTTTTTACCCAGAGAAAGACTTTGCTTGATGAAGTCGCGATGCGCAAACAAACCCAGGTTGCTTTGGACAAGGTGAATAACTGTTTTATTTCTTTCGGGGTCGATTCGAATAAAAATATTCAGTTGATTACCGAGGTGGCGGGAGAGATCCTGGGCGCCGCTTGCACGCTGTATAATCGTCATCAGGGCGGGATACTGGAAACGCAGGCCAGTTGGCATGAGCCAAAGGATTTTGTAAGATCCGGCCCGGGGCAGGGGCATATTTGTTTTGATCTGATTAGTGCCCAGAAGAATCAGCTGGTGGTTGTGGATGACCTGCAGCATACCAGTTACGCGCAGACCGATCCGAATATAAAAAAATATAATTTACAATCTTATGTGGGCTGTCCGATCCGTGTGCAGGGAAAAACGATTGCCAGCTTATGCGCGGTTTTTGCTGACGGGATCAAGCTGGATAACTACCATTTTAATTTACTGCAGGTTTTAGGTAAAGCCGCTTCCATTGAAGAAGAGCGTAAGCATATGGAGGATATTTTTAAAATTCAGGCGGGAAAGTTGGATGAGGCCTTAAAAGAAGCGCTTAAATCGCGAGAGGTTCTCTTAAGCATGCTGGAAGATAATCAGTTGAATAAAATAAAACTGGAGGCTTCCGTGCAGGAGTTGGGGTCGGCTTATTCCAGGCTTAAAGAGTCGCAAGAGGAGGTTATTCGTTCGGCAAAGTTCGGGGCGATCGGCCAACTTGCCAGCAGCGTCGCCCACGAAGTAAGAAACCCGCTGGCGATTATTATGCAGTCAATCGAGTACCTGCAGGACAAAATTGATCCTCGGCATCAGGAAATAATCCAACTGGCGGCAAATAATATCCGCCGGGCCAATACGATCGTGGCGACCTTGCTTGATTTTTCTAAGGCCAAGGAACTAAAGATGGAGCCGGAAGATATAAACTCCATATTAGACGATTCTTTGAAATTGACGCATTACAGTAATTTAAAAGGCAAGGTGAATGTGCTCAAGGATTTTGATTATCAGCTGCCGAAAGTTTTAGTCGACCGGCAGAAAATAGAGCAGGTATTTGTGAACTTATTCCTAAACGCGCTGCAGGCGATGCCTCAAGGAGGGGAGCTTGCGGTACAGAGCTACTTGAGCGCATTTGACCGTTTAAGTGAGGAGGTTAAAAAAAATATTCAGGTTGAAGGCCAAGAGATAAAGAATGCTATCGTCGTCGAGCTTAAAGATCAGGGTACGGGTATTTCAGAGGAAAACCTGAAGAATATTTTCCAGCCCTTTTTTACGACTAAAGGGGCAATGACCGGGATCGGCTTAGGCCTTTCGGTAGTGAAAGACATTATTGCTTTACATCATGGGTATGTGGGGATAGAAAGCAAGGTTGGCCAGGGGGTTAAAGTTACCGTAATTTTAAGGGCGATCTAATCAGGAGGGTTTTTGAAATGGCTAAACGCAAAGTACTGATTGTGGATGATGAGCTAGATTTCTTGACCATGGTTAAATTGAATTTAGAAGACACGGGTAAATT
>JAGVOR010000008.1 GCA_020052635.1 Candidatus Omnitrophota bacterium | reverse complement strand
GCTATGAACCTTGTTCCACCTGTTCCGGAAGCGGGGCTAAACCCGGGACTAAAAAAACGGTTTGCCCGCAATGCCGGGGAGCCGGTAAAACCGTGGTTTCCAACGGTTTTTTTCAATTAGCCCAAACCTGTTCCCGCTGCGGTGGAGAAGGGTCGATGATTGGTTCGCCTTGTCCAGATTGCCGGGGAGAAGGACGAGTTAAAATTACCAAGAAAATTAAAGTTAAGATTCCTGCCGGAGTCGATAATGGTTCTCAACTGCGGGTGCGCCAAGAAGGTGAAGCCGGAGTAAACAGCCGCGGTGATTTATATGTCGTGATCGAAGTTAGGGAACATGCGGTTTTTCAAAGGCATCATAACGATATTGCTACTTCGATAAGCATAAGTTTAGCCAAGGCTATCCTGGGCGCAGAGGTTGAAGTACCGGCTTTAGACGGTAAATTGATGATGAAAATTCCCGCCGGGACGCAATGCGGTAAAACCTTTCGGCTCAAAGGCAAGGGGCTGCCGGATTTGCACACCCGGGATATCGGCGATGAATTGGTGAAGGTCGAAATAGAAATCCCGACCCGCTTGAGCGCTCAGCAGAGGCAGTTAATTGAGGAGTTTGCCCGTTTAAACGGTGAAGATTTTGGGCAAAGGGATAGCCTGGCCGAAAAATTTAAAAAGACCTTTCGTTAGAAAAGGAACCAAAATGCCTATCTATGAATATGAATGTTTGTCCTGCAAACATAAATTTGAAATCCGCCAGAGCATAACCGCAAAGCCCCTGGCTAAGTGTCCTCAATGCGGGAAGAAACTTAAAAAACTGATTAGCGGTTCCGCCGGCTTCATTTTTAAAGGCGCGGGTTTCTATGCCACGGATTACAAAAAACCCAGTAAACCTCAGAGCAGCCCGGAGGCTAAAGCTTGTCCCCACGCTAAACCCGGTTGTGCGGGTTGCCCGGGCAATAAATAATCCTTTTAATTTATTGTTTTTAGCTTTTTTTATGTTAAACTAAAACCTTCAGATATTTGTTTAATTCCTATCCGTTAATTTAATGAATAAGACCAAAGCTTTTAGAGCGGTAGTCTATAATCCGGAGGTCGTCGGCAGCTTCAAATCGGTAGTTTGCCCGCCTTATGATGTAATTTCTCCGCAAGCGCAAGAGATGTTCTATGAGCGTTCCCTGCATAACTTTATCCATATCCTTTTAGCCAAAGATTCCTCCCTGGATGATAAATACCGTCGTGCGGCGACAATCTTCCGCGGTTGGCTTAAAGATAAGGTGCTGATTCAGGATGAACAGCCCGCGGTTTATTTTTACAGCCAGCAGTATCTTGTGCGGGGAGAGAAAAAAACCCGGTTAGGTTTTATTTCTTTGCTGCGCCTGGGCGATGAAAAGAGTGCGGCGGTCTTTGGCCATGAGCATACGCATAACGCGGCTAAGCTTGACCGGTTTAAGCTGATGAAGCAGGTAAAAGCTAATCTCAGCCCGATTTATATTATTTTCCTGGATAAAAAACGGATTATCCAGCGTATCTTTCAGAAATATATACCTGCACAGCCAGCCTTTATTGAGCTTACGGACGATGAAAAGACGGTGCATAAGCTATGGCGCCTGAATGATCCAGCCTTGCTGAAAATCATCGAATCCAGCATGAATAATGAGAATATGTTTATCGCGGACGGGCATCACCGTTATGAAGTTGCCTGCGCTTACCGCGATCTGATGCGGGAGAAGCTGGGAGCGGCTTTTACCGCAGATGAGGAGTTTAATTATTGCCTGGCTTATTTTACGAACACGGACTATCGGGGGTTATCGATTTTACCGATCCACCGCTTACTTAAATTGGAGGAGCTTTTAGATATAGACGGATTTATCTCCAGGAGTAAAGAGTATTTCGATGTCGATCAGGTTAAAGACCGCACACGTTTTTTCTTTTTGTTGGAGAAGGCCGGTTGCAGCGAGCACCTGATCGGTTTTTATAAAGAAAAAAAATATTTCCTGCTGCGTTTAAAAAACGTAAAAATGCTGGATAAGTTGATTTCGGACAAACCTAAAGAATACCGCTTTTTGGATGTCGCTATTCTTAACTATTTGGTATTCAAAAATATACTCAAGTTGGATTTGGATAATTTACCGGGCATAAAATACAGCCCGGATCCTTTCGAATTGATGAAAGAGGCAGATGCTGATCCCCTAAAGGCAGCCTTCTTTTTAAATCCGGTTAAAATTCAGCAGATTATTAACATTGCTTTAAGCGGCAACAAAATGCCTCCTAAGTCAACTTATTTTTACCCTAAGGTTTTATCCGGGTTAGTGATCAACAGGCTGGAGGCTGAATAAATATGGCATTATTCGGTAAGCCGAAATATACCATCGTCAGGCTGAAGAAAAAAGAGATTCCCGACGGCCTCTGGACTAAGTGCGAAGAATGCTCGGAGACCCTTTATAATAAAACCTTGGAAGAGAATTTAAGGGTTTGCCCCAAGTGTAACTATCATTTCGGTTTAACTGCTTACGAGCGGATCAATTTTCTGTTTGATAAGGATACTTTTAATGAGTTTGATGCCCAGATGGTTTCGGCTGACCCGCTTGATTTTAAAGGGCCTAAAACCTATAAGGATAAGCTGAAACAGGATCAGGAAGCTACCGGTTTAAAGGATGCGGTTATCTCCGGAGAGGGTAAAATTGACTCAAAGGCGGCGGCGGTGGCGGTGACCGATTCACGGTTTATTATGGGTTCTATGGGTTCGGTAGTCGGAGAAAAAATCACCCGCGCGATAGAATATGCCACTAAAAATAAGCTTCCGATGGTTATTGTTTCCGGTTCCGGCGGGGGGGCAAGGATGTATGAAGGTTTATTCAGCCTGATGCAGATGGCCAAAACCTGCGCTGCTTTATCCTACCATCATAAAGCCAAGCTGCCTTATATTTCGGTATTGACTAATCCGACGATGGCCGGGATTATGGCTTCTTTTGCCGGAGTAGGGGATATCATTGTGGCAGAGCCTAATGCTTTAATCGGTTTTACCGGCCCCCGGGTCATTGAACAGACAATCAGGCAGAAATTACCGGCAGGTTTTCAGCGCTCGGAGTTTTTGCTGGATCACGGCCTGATTGATATGATTGTGCATCGCAAAAATTTAAAAAGTACTTTAAGCCAATTACTTGACTATTTATCTTAATTTTGTATAATATTTAAAAGTTTATCTTGATCCGGCTGGATCAAATTTGACCAAGCAGCAACTTTTAGCAGTTAAAGCTAATGCGTACAGGAGAATAGAGCAATGGCCCAGGTGAGCTTGAGGGATGTTTGTAAGGTATTTCCGGGTAATGTTACGGCGGTAAATAAAGTAAATTTAGGCATTGAAAACAAAGAATTCATGGTTTTAGTCGGTCCTTCCGGATGCGGTAAATCTACTACTTTAAGGATGATCGCCGGTTTAGAAGATATCTCCAGCGGAGATATCTTTATCGGTGATAAACGGGTTAACGATGTCCCGGCTAAAGACAGGGATATTGCCATGGTCTTTCAGAATTATGCCCTTTATCCGCATATGACGGTGGAAGAAAATATGTCCTTTGGTTTACGTCTGCGGCATATCTCTAAACTGGAGATCTGCCAGCGGGTTAATGAAGCCGCCGAAATTTTAGGGATTAAACGCCTGTTGAACCGTAAGCCCCGCGAGCTTTCGGGAGGTGAACGTCAGCGCGTAGCGGTAGGCCGGGCGATCGTGAGAAAGCCCATGGTTTTTCTATTTGATGAGCCCTTAAGCAATCTTGATGCTAAAATGCGGGTGCAGATGCGTACGGAAATTCATAAATTGCATATCCGCCTGCAGACTACGATTATTTATGTTACTCATGAC
>JAGVOR010000183.1 GCA_020052635.1 Candidatus Omnitrophota bacterium | reverse complement strand
TTGCCCGCGGGAGTAAAAATCGTACCTTTTTATGATCGTACCGACCTTATTCACCGTACTATCGGCACCTTAAGAGAGGCATTGGTTCTGGAGATAATAATTACTATGGCAGTGGTGGTTCCATTTCTGGCGCATTTCTGGGCAGGGATAATGATCTGCTTGACTTTGCCATTTTCCGTGTTAATGGCTTTTATTATTATGTACTACCTTAAGATAGATTCTAACATCATGTCTTTATCCGGCATTGCTATTGCTATCGGCACACTGGTTGATATGGGCATTGTTATGACAGAAAATGCTTACCGTCATTTAATCATCCATGCTGACGAAATAAAAAAAGGAATAAAATCGCGCCTGGAGGTTATATTTAATGCCGCCAGCGAAGTAGGTTCGGCAGTGATCACCGCGGTCTTAACTACAGTAGTATCTTTTTTGGCGGTCTTTGCTTTGGAGGCGCAGGAAGGAAAACTCTTTAAGCCTCTTGCGTATACTAAAACCTTTGTCTTGCTTGCTTCCGTAGTAGTAGCTTTGACTCTAATTCCGGTCTTAAGCATGTATTTCCTGAAGGGTAAATTGCGCTCGCCTGATGAAAACCCCTTGGTAAAAATACTACAACGTAATTATGAGAAAGCCTTACGCTGGGTCCTGGATCACCGTATTGCTTTTTTGATTATTCCAGCAATCATTTTCATAGCTAGCCTTAGTTTTATTCTGCCTAAAGATATTGTGGCTTTGATTATTTTTTCGGGAATTATCTTGAGCGTGCTTATTTTTATACTGCCTAAAAGATTAAAATCAGTTTTGCCGCTGGCATTAATTGCCGTTTTAAGTTTA
The DNA here is from genome assembly GCA_020052635.1 of Candidatus Omnitrophota bacterium. Taxonomy (GTDB): domain Bacteria; phylum Omnitrophota; class Gorgyraeia; order Gygaellales; family Profunditerraquicolaceae; genus UBA6249. The sequence continues at coordinate 2,034 of JAGVOR010000183.1, read as the reverse complement.
GCCTGGTTTTGGTTTAGCCCGCGCATCGGCCGGGAGTTTATGCCCGCTCTCGATGAGGGGTCTATCCTTTTTATGCCGGTGATGCGTCCGTCGGTGTCTTTAACCGAGGCAGTCAGGGTAATCCAGATTCAAGATAAAATTATCAGTTCTTTCCCGGAAGTAGAAATGGTAGTGGGTAAAGTTGGCCGGGCAGAATCGGCTACGGATCCTGCGCCGGTAGAGATGTTTGAGACGATTATTACCTTGAAACCAAAAGATCAGTGGCGAAAGGGCCTGACTAAGGATAAACTTGTCAGGGAGATGGATGCGGTTCTGCAAATTCCCGGGGTTTCCAATATCTGGACTCAACCGATCGTAAATCGCATTGATATGCTGGCTACCGGCATCAGGACTTCGGTGGGGGTAAAGGTGTTTGGCCCGGATTTAAATAAAATCGAAGAAATTGCCACCGCAGTAGAAAAGGTAGTTAAGGCTATCCCCGGAGCAGTAGATTTGTATTCGGAGAAAATCGTCGGTAAGCCTTATATCGAATTTAAAATTAAAAGAGAAGAACTGGCGCGCTACGGAATTTTGATCCGCGATGTTCAGGATGTGATCGAGATGGCGATTGGAGGAGAAAACCTTACTACGACGGTTGAAGGCAGGGAGCGATATCCGGTGCGCGTGCGCTACGGCCGGGAGTTACGCGATAATATTGATGCTCTTAGACGCGTGCTAGTTTCGACAAAAGACGGAGCGCAAATTCCCATTGCCCAATTGGTGGATATTTATTTTGTTACCGGTCCGGCAATGATTAATTCGGAGAACGGGCTCTTGCGCGCTTATGTCTTGATGAACGTGAGCGGTAGGGATATGGTTGGTTTTGTAGAGGAGGCTTCCAGGAAGGTTTCTCAGGAGATAAAACTGCCCCCGGGTTACTTTTTGCAATGGTCAGGCCAGTTCGAGAATCAGGTACGCGCCAAGAATAAGATCGCCGTACTTTTACCCATCAGTCTTTTAATTAATTTTATGCTCATCTATATGAATTTTCGCTCCATTATAAAATCGGTTTTTATTTTTATTGCTGTTCCGGTAACATTAGCAGGAGGAATCTGGTTCTTAGCTTTTTCCGGATTTAACTTTTCCGTGGCAGTCTGGGTAGGCTTTATCGCGCTCTTTGGGGTAGCAGTTGATGACGGCGTGTTAATTACTACTTATCTTGATGATACATTCAGGGAACGCAAGGATAAAATAAAGACACGGCAGGACGTAATTGAGGCGACAGTGCATGCCGGATTAGGCAGGATCCGTCCGGCATTCTTAACTACTATGACTACTATCGTGGCGCTTTTGCCGATTATGTTTCTGAAGGGAACTGGGGCGGAGATAATGCAGCCGATGGCCATACCTTTAATCGGTGGTATGATTATTGAAATGATTACCTGGTTTATTGTACCTACGCTTTATTCGTGGAGAGAAGAGAGGTTATTAAAAAGGAGAGGCTATGTTTAAAAGAACGATGTTAGTTGTATGTATGGGGGTATTTTTTTTCGGAGCAACAAGAGAGCTATTGTTTGGTCAGGAGGCGCAGAATGATACTATGACTCATGCCACAGTCCAGCAGGTAGAAGCAGGTAATCAAATTTGTCCGGTTTCAGGTGAAAAGGTCGGTCAGAGCGGGATGGAGATAGTCAAGTATGAATATGAAGGCAAAATTTATAATTTCTGTTGCGCGGCATGTATAGAAGAATTTAAAAAAGATCCCGATAAATACGTTAAAATAGTCGAAGAAGAGAAGGGAAATAATACAGTTAATTCCGGACATTCTCATTAATGAAAAAGATATCATTGGTACAGGTTAAGCCGGATGAAAAGGCCAGGGTTTTAGAAATTTTAGGAGGTTCTAACCTTGAGCATAAACTCTTAAGTATGGGGGTGTATAAGGGGAAGCAGGTTACTAAGCTTAGCCATATCGGGTTAAGGGGCCCGGTAGTGATTAAAGCGGGCAGGAGTATTTTGGCCTTAGGCCACGGTGTAGCAGAGAAGATAATTGTG
>JAGVOR010000120.1 GCA_020052635.1 Candidatus Omnitrophota bacterium | reverse complement strand
TTAAGCTGCTCACTAAGCAACTCCTCGCGCTGGGCCACCAAACCTTGTTTCTCCTGCTGGCTGGCCCGGTTAGCCGAAAGCCCCGCGTCGGTTTCACCTTCCACCACCTGAATATCCTCATTACCTAACAATTCAAAAAGATGATCGATAGCAATGGTACTGGAAAGGTCTTCGGGTAACAGGTCGTTAACCTCATCGTAAGTCAAAAAACCTTTTTGCTTGCCCAGGGCAATCAGTTTTTCCATGTCTTTTGTAGGCTGCTGCTGATTCTTCTTCATACTTAATCGCCTTTCTTTATAAGATTTTGAAATTCCTGCATCAAAATATTTACTTTACCCTCATCCTTGGCGGACTGAGCGGTTTTAATCTGAACGTGAAGATGTTCAAGCTGAGATTTTAATCTTTGCACCTTAATCCGGGCAATGCAGTCGTTAACCGCTTTCTCTCTGCCCAGCTCATTCAACTGCGGCATAAAAATCGTTTCGCAAAGCAGCTGCGCAGCATCCTCTTCACTGACGTAATTCATCAATAAGCTGGGTGAAACAGCTTTCCCCTGAAGCGCTAATTCCTGCATTACCGAAACAATTTTTGAAGTTCGCGCATCGGAAAAATCTGCCAGGGTCAACTGTTGCATGATTGTTTCAATCAGGTCTTTTTCTTCTAACATCAGTTTGATCAAAAGCTTCTCGGCTGGATTAATCGGTGATGACTTTTTATCCGCAGGTGGCGCAGCTGGCAGTTGCGGCCCGCTGGAAGAGGGTTTTAATTTTCGCAGCTCTTCCAGGATATGCTGTTGCGGAATTCCCATGGTTTCCGAGAGCTTCTTGATGTATTCACCCCGCAAAATAGCATTATCGAATTTATTAATTGTCAAAAGCATCTCCCCGGCAATTTTTGCTTTACCGTATTCATCTTGTATATCGAAACGCCGGCTTAAAACAGCCAGCTTGTAATCAAAAAAACTTTCCGCGCTATCCAGCTTATCTTTGAAAACCGTAACCCCTTGTTTACGCACAAAAGTATCGGGGTCCATCCCTTTAGGTAAAGGCACAATTTTTACTTTTACTCCTTCATCGATCAAAATGTCCAGGCTTCGCAAGGTGGCGATCTCCCCAGCCGTATCACCGTCATAAACCATCAGCATATTATGCGTATAGCGCTTAAGCAGCTTGATCTGCTCCAAAGTTAAGGCAGTACCCTGAGAAGCAACCAGATTTTTTACGCCTTCCTGGTAAGGTATCATAAAATCAAGGTATCCTTCTACGATTACGGCACAATCGCTATCCCGGATAAAATCTTTGGCTAAATTTAAACCGAAAAGATTTCTGCCTTTAATATAAACCGGCGTTTCGGGTGAATTAATGTATTTGGGCAAGCTATTATCCAAAACCCTGGCTCCAAACCCTAAAGGCCGGCCGCGCATATCGAAAATCGGAAAGATAATCCGGTTACGGAAACGATCGTAATAACCGCCCTGCTCCTTAGGCAGGATCAATCCGGCCCGCTCCATTAAATCCAGGCTGATATTTTTGCTTCTTAAAAAATTTATTAAACTATCCCAACCGGAGCCAGCCAATCCTAAGTGAAAAACCTTGATCGTTTCCTGCCTGACCCCTCGATCCAACAGGTATTTCATTGCCGGCAAACCGGTATTTGCCGAAAGGTTATTCTCGTAAAAACTTACCGCCAGTTCATTAACCTTATATAACTGACTGCTTAAGCTATCCCTGCGGATCGCCTGCGGATCACTCTGCTGCGGCAGGATAATCCCGCATTTTTTCGCCAAAAGCTCCACTGCTTCCGGAAACTCCAGGCGCTCATGGCGCATCAAAAACTTAAAGGCATTACCCGATTCCCCGCAGCCAAAACAATGGTAAATCTGGCGATCCGGAGAAACCATAAAAGAGGCGGTCTTTTCATGGTGGAAAGGGCAGTTCGCTTTAAAATTAGCCCCCGCCTTCTTTAACGGAAGGTAGCCGGAAATAATTTCCACAATATCCGTCCGGCCGAGGATATCCTCCAAGATGTTTTCTGGGATCAAACCCTTCATTTATTTTCTCTTAATTCTGGTAAAACCGGAGCAGCCGATTATCTCGAAATCCTGCTTGGCATACCGTTGGATATTATCTAACAGGAGGTTCATACCTAGAACATCCGATGAAATATGTCCGGCGATCACTACGTTGAGGTTGGCGTCTTTAACTTTCTTGAAATGTTCTTCGCTTAAGTGCATGGAAACCAGCGTTCTCACTCCGGCTTTATACAGTTTATCGAAAATATCTTTGGATCCTTCGGTGCCCCCGGTCATCTCCAGGAGAATTTTACCGATCGGACGCTTGGGATTTCCCAGAATTATCCGCGGCCCGGCATTGAATTTAGCGGCAATTTTATATTCCGGTATAGTGCTCAACAATTTAACTACATCCGCTACCCGGGTTAATTTTTTGGCGTTCTGTTTAAAAAGGTTATCCAGGTACCGGTAAACATGATTATCCGCCGGCGTATGCATATTCATAAAAGGCAAATTCAATAATCTGGCGGCATCCACCGGGCGCGTATGGTTAGCCGAAAGGACCCTGCGCTCTACTTCGGTCATTCTTTCCTTAAGCAGAGTGGCCGCCGTCTTTTGCGCCACCCCGGCTTGAACTAAAAGGTCAACCTGCAGCTGCATTACTTCGTGTAATCCGGTGTAGGCTTTCCCTTCCGGGTGATGGGCAACCACCAGATCCAGCCCTTCTTGCTGACGGATACGGTCAGCCAAAAGCAGTTCGGCAACTTCTATATCGACACCGACCATAATCTTGTTTACCGGGGTATCCGGCCGTCCGAAAAGCAGCGCTGAATCGGGAAAAGACTTGATTTTTCGCTTATCCCTGCGCGGGTCGGCCCGGCGCCCAAAAGCAACTACCTGTTTATAAAAATCAATTAATTTCATTTTTCGTTGAGACGGTCAAGCGCCTCGTTAATTGTTGCATTATACTGCTCTTGAGCAGAAAACTTAGAAAAAATACTGTTCCAAAGCCAATCGTATGTCCGGGGGGAAATGGTTACAGCTTTACTGCCTAAATAAGAGTATTTTACCATATTGGTAAAATACTTTACGCTGGAGATGGTCATTGTAAAAGCAATCAGACCGATAATAAAAAAGCCGCGCAAAACCCCTAAAATCAATCCCGCGGCCTGATTGATTTTGGGTATCGCATTTAATTGAACATAGCGGAAAAGAACACTTCGCAAACCCACAAAACCTAAATATCCGGCGCTGAGCAATAAAACAAAAACTACAAAATCAGTAAACTCAAGAGACATTGGTTTAGGTAAAAAACGCTTATAGATATAGTCTGCAAGATTAGTATAGTAATGCAGTGAAATGTAGGTGGCAAAGACCACTCCCGGCAGCTTGAACATTTCGATCGAAAGGCCCATTTTAGCAGCAATGTAACATATTCTGAATAAAACGATTATAATAACAAAATCTAAGAAATTAAAACTCGCTATAGTTTCTGCAATCATAAGTTTCTCCCCTGCAGCAATTAAGGCTAATTTAGCCGATGCTGCTTTTTGATTTTATCCAGAAGTATAACATATATTCAAGCGCCTTGTCAAGAAAGGGCTTTCTTTAATTACCTTTGAACCAAGCGATGGTCTTTTTTAACCCATCCTCAAGTGATACAAGCGGTTGCCAATTAAGCACCTTCTTGGCTAAAGTAATGTCGGGTTGGCGCTGCCGAGGGTCATCCGGAGGCAGTTCTCTGAAAGAGATTTTGCTTTTAGAACCGGTAAGCTTTAAAACGAGTCTTAATAACTGTATAATCCTAAATTCGCAGGGGTTACCTAAATTAATCGGTAAGTGGTAACTGGAAAACATTAGTTTTAAGATACCTCCGACTAAATCATCGATATAAC
>JAGVOR010000135.1 GCA_020052635.1 Candidatus Omnitrophota bacterium | reverse complement strand
CTGCTTAATTGTACTAAAGAAGAGTACCAGGAGTCTTTAGATAATTTCAGGCTCTCTGGAGATTATCTTGATCTGGTTGTGGACCAACAATTATTAGCCTGGTTTAATCAGCGTGGACACCAGGCGCGGCAGATTGCTTTGACCGCGGTACCGCAAAAAGCCGCGCACATCAGCGCCGGCTGGGTAATGATGAATTTCGGAAAATGGATCCGCAGCTTTAATTTTATTCCTTCTTGCAGAAAAAATGAGCTGCTGCCGGAGTATGATCTAACTAAAGCGGATTATTTAAAGTGGGCGGGCAATATCGACATTTTAGTTGAAGACAGCCCGCAGAATATTCGAGAGGCTCAGGCGTTGGGCATCAGGGGCCTATTGCTGAAAAAGCCCTGGAATAAAAGTAACCTAACACTTAAAGATGCGTTATCCGAGATTAACGGAATGATCGAAAAGGATAAATGATTAAATTATCAGATTACGTAATGAAGTATATCGCCCAATTGGGAGTAGGTGAGGTTTTTATGCTGCCGGGGGGCGGTTGTATGCACTTGGTTGATTCATTAGGCAGGAATAAAAATTTGAAGTTCATCGTTAACCTGCATGAACAGGCCTGCGCAATTGCTGCCGATGCCTATAGCCAGTATACGAATAACCTGGGAGTAGCTTTGGTGACTACCGGCCCGGGCGGTACTAACGCGATTACCGGAGTAGCCGCCTCCTGGATCGACTCGATCCCGGTTTTAGTTATCTCCGGCCAGGTTAAAAAGGCGGACCTGTCTATCGGTAAAGGGGTACGCCAGATCGGCCCCCAGGAGGTAAATATTATTTCTTTGGCTAAACCGATTACCAAATATGCGGCGATGGTCGTTGAGCCTGAGAAAATCAGGTTTCATCTGGAGCAGGCAGTTTATCTGGCCAGGCACGGCCGGCCCGGCCCGGTTTGGCTGGATATTCCATTAGATGTGCAGGGTGCTTTAGTTGATGAGAATAAATTAAAGGGTTTTCGTCCCCCGAGAAAAATTGTCAACAAGATCGGATTAAACAAAAAAATTAACCGTTTGATCCGCCTGATTAACGCTGCCCGGCGCCCGGTTATTTTAGCCGGCAACGGTATCCGGCTTGCGGGTGCGGTTGAGAAATTCAGGGGGGTGGCCGCTAAAATCAAAATACCGGTTTTAACCACCTGGAAAGCCGCGGATCTCCTTGCTCAGGATGACGGGCTATTTGTCGGACGGCCCGGTTCAGTCGGCCAACGCGGGGCTAATTTTGTCCAGCAGAACGCGGATTTAATTATTACTATCGGCGCACGCCTCGATGTGTCGCAGGTAGCTTATAACTACGAAAACTTTGCCTCTCAGGCAAAGAAAGTGATTGTCGATGTCGATCGCAGCGAAATCAAAAAGATTCCTGGGAAGGTGGATTTGGCGTTTAATCTCGATGCCGGCTTGTTTTTAGATCTCCTAGAGAGTAGGCTTGGGCAGATTAAAGTTAATGCCGGGAAATGGCTGAAGAAATGCCAGGAGTGGAAAGATAAATATCCGGTAGTCCTGTTAGATTATTATCAGCAAAAAGAATACGTTAATACCTATGTCCTGGTTGATATGTTATCTAAGTTTTTAACCAAAAATGATCTGCTTGTGCCCGGAAGTTCCGGCAGCTGTAGTGAAATAACCCTGCAGTCTTTTAAGGTGAAATTAGGGCAAAGGATTATTAATTCTCCCGGATTAGGCTCGATGGGTTTTGGGATCCCGGCCAGTATCGGGGCATGTATTGCCAGCGGCAATAAAAGGACAATTTGCCTGGTAGGAGACGGTGGCCTGCAGCATAACCTGCAGGAGTTGGAATTGTTAAAGCGTTATCAGCTGCCGGTCAAGGTGTTTGTGTTGAATAATAACGCTTATGCTTCCATCCGGGCGACCCAGGATAAATTTTTTAAAGGAAATTTGGTGGCGACTGACCCATCAAGCGGTTTAACTTTGCCGGATACGCTTAAGGTTGCCGAGGCTTACGGCTTAAGAACCGCCAGGCTGGTCAATCAGCAGAACCTCGAGGATAATTTACGTTCCGTATTGGATTGTTCCGGCCCGATTATCTGCGAGGTAATGGTGGATCCGGATTTATTAACCCAGCCGAAAGTTTCTTCGGAAGTTCAGCCTGATGGGCGCATCGTCTCTAAGCCGATGGAAGACCTCTGGCCGTTTTTAGACCGCCAGGAGTTTAAGGCCAATATGACGCCCCAGCCGCAGAATAAACCATGAGAATCTTAGTGACCGGCGGAGCCGGATTCATTGCCAGGAATTTAACCGAGCAATTAGATTGCTACGATATTACAGCGTTAACCAGTAAACAGCTTAACCTGCTGGATTATGCGCAGGTAGCCGCCTGTATTAAAAGCGGCAAATTCGATGTGGTGATTCATACGGCAACTTATGACGCTGCTCCCAAACATTCGATTAAGGATCCGGCATTGGTTTTAGAAAATAATTTAAAGATGTTTTTTAACCTTGTGCGCTGCCGGCAACATTTCAGCCGGATGATTTATTTCGGCTCCGGGGCCGAATTTGCGCGCGAGTATTGGCAGCCTAAGATGCCAGAGGGGTATTTTGATCAGCATGTACCGCTGGATCAGTACGGGTTTTCCAAATATATTATGACTAAATATGCTCAAGACTACAGTCAGATCTATAATTTGCGGCTGTTTGGGGTTTTCGGCAAATACGATGACTGGCGCACGCGTTTTGTTTCTGGTGCCTGTGTTAATGCTGCCTTGGGCAGGCCGATTACGATCAACCAAAACGTTTTTTTTGATCTGCTGTATATTGATGATTTGGTTAGAATCGTGGATTGGTTTATTAAACATACGCCTAAAGTAAATATTTATAATGTTTGCACAGCTAAGGCCTATGATTTTAAGAGTTTGGCGGAAAAGATTATTGAGATTTCAGGTAAAAAACTTAAAATCATGATTAAACAAAAAGGATTAGGCAAAGAATATAGCGGGGACAATGCGCTGCTAAAGAGGGAATTTCCCGATCTTAAGTTTACCCCGGTTGAGGAATCTTTGAAGCATTTGTACGATTGGTGTAATGCGCATAAACAACTTTTTAAATAGAAGGAATAGTTATGAGAATCAGTAAATGCCGGGTATGCGGGGGGCAATTAAAAGAAAAGTTATTGTCTTACGCAAAAATGCCTAAAACCGCCCAATTCCTGCCGGATGCCCGTTCGCTAAAAAATGATGCGGGGATTAAGCTTGAAGTTTATCAATGCCGTTGTTGCGGCTTAGTCCAGTTGGGGGCAGATCCGGTGCCTTATTACCGGCAGGTGATCCGGGCAGCTGCGGTTTCACCTGAGATGACCGCCTTTAGGATTAAGCAATTCAGTAAATTCTTCAAGCGGTTTTCGCTTCAAGGCAAAAAAGTGGTGGAGATCGGATGCGGCAGGGGAGAATACCTTGCTTTAATTAAAAAATGCCAAGCTAAAGCTTATGGTTTGGAGTATTGCCGGCAGGCGCAAAGCTACTGCGTTAAGTCGGGCTTAAAGGTTTTTAAAAGTTTTATCGCCAGCAGCAGGCAAAGGTTGCCCCAGGCGCCTTTTGATGCTTTTATGATTTTAAATTTTCTTGAGCATTTACCTGACCCTAATAGCCTGCTCCGGGGGATCGCGAATAACCTAACGGAGCAGGGGATAGGATTAGTGGAGGTGCCGAATTTCGATATGATTTTACGCAAAAAACTGTTTACTGAATTTACCAGCGACCATTTATTCTATTTTACCAGCGATACCTTGCGCACGCTTTTAGCCTTCAACGGTTTTGAGGCCCTGGAGACCAAGGTTATCTGGCATGACTATATAATCTCCGCGGTGGTCAGAAAAAGGCAGCCGCTGCTGCTGGCGGATTTTTCCGCGGGGCGGCAGAAGCTTAAAAATGATCTTAGTGCTTATCTTGAGCGTTTTAGCCCTTGCCAGGTAGCGGTTTGGGGCGCCGGGCATCAGGCTTTAGCCATCCTAGCTTTAATGGATTTAAACCAAAAGATAAAATATGTGGTTGATTCCGCAAAATTTAAACAGGGCAAATTTACCCCGGCTACGCACCTGCCGATTGTTTCTCCGGATACGCTAAAAACGGATCCGGTGGAGGCGGTAATCGTGATGGCGGCCAGTTATTCCGATGAGGTAGCCAGAATCATCCGCCGCAGATACGCTCCCGGTATCGGTATTTCAATCGTGAGGGATTTTGGTCTGGAGGAAATAAAGTCATGACTCAAGGGAAACTAAAACCGGAAGAGAGCGCAAAGCGGGATTTGTTGCGCAGGGAAAAACCGTATGTTTATGAAAAGATCATGCAATACGATGAAAAAGTAAAGCGTGGAGAGAGTATCGCGATTTTACAATTCCAATATGATTATAATTGTAATTTTGCCTGCCAGCATTGCGATATCACCAAATTAAGGGGCAAAGATCAAAGCCGTTTCTTTACGCTTAAGGATGTCAAAGAGCTTTCCCGGCAGGCCGATGAAATGGGCCTGGCGCATATCGTGATTACGGGAGGAGAGCCTTTGGTTTTTCCGGATTTTGATGATATCGTTAAAGCGATCGATCCGCAGAAGTTCTATATTACCTCCGATACTAACGGCTGGTATTTGGATGCCCAAAAGGCCAAGCATCTTAAAAAGATCGGTTTGGATAAAATTCAGTTGAGTTTAGACAGCCTCTCGGCGGCTGAACATGATGATTTCAGGCGTAAGGCCGGTTCTCACCAAAGGGCAGTAGCCGCGATTGATGCTTGCCTGGATGCCGGGTTAAATATTATTTTAGCCACGGTGGTTACCAAGCAGAGGGTGAGGAGCGCCGAGTTTATCGAATTTTTGGAATTTGCTAAAATAAAAGGAGTGGGTGTTTTTGTGACCTACGCTAAACCCGTGGGTGCCTGGGAGGGTAATTACAGTGTGTTAATTGACCGTTCTGATATGGATTATTTACGGGGACTGGAAAAGAAATATGACGTATTTACCCATCTTACACCCTCTTACGGATTAAGCTTAGGATGTATCGCCGTGAAGAGAATGGTTTCTATCACCAAATACGGGGATGTGATGCCCTGTCCTTATATTCATGTTTCGCTGGGGAATTTTTTTAAAGAGCCTTTGAAAGATATTATCGGGCGGGGAATGAAGGTTAAATATTTTAAGAAACATATTGATACCTGTTTAATCGCGGAGGACCGGAAATTCATCGAAGAATACGAAGCGAAAAGAATCTACGGTAAACCGGTGCCGGTGCCCTGCGAAGAAGTATTTAAAAAAGAGGATATGGTTGATTAAATGAAAAAAGCAATAAGAAATGAAATATTTAGATTAGTAAAACAACTCTATCAAGAAGAGTCTAAAGCTAAGGATTTTATTCCCGGGGTAAGCAAAGTCAATTATGGGGGGCGGGTTTATGATGCCCGGGAACTGGTTAACCTGGTTGATGCTTCTCTGGAGTTTTGGCTGACTGCCGGCCGCTACGCCGGAAAATTCGAAAAAGAGATGGCGGATTTTATCGGGACTAAATACTGTCTTTTGGTCAATTCCGGTTCATCGGCTAATCTTTTGGCGGTGAGCGCGCTTTGTTCTGCGCAGCTAAAACAAAGGAGGCTGGTTGCCGGGGATGAGGTAATCACTACCGCCTGCGGTTTTCCCACGACCTTGAATCCCATCCTGCAGAATAATCTGGTTCCCGTATTTGTGGATGTGGATCTGGGTAATTATAACATCCAGGTTGAAAAAATCGAGCGCGCAATTACCAAAAAGACCAAGGCTATTTTTACGGCGCATACCCTGGGGAATCCGGTGAATATCCTGGCGCTGAAAAAAATTGTAAAAAAATATAATTTATGGTGGCTGGAGGATAACTGCGACGCTTTAGGTTCAAAATACGGCAGCCGCTATACCGGTACTTTCGGGGATATCGCGACTTTAAGTTTTTATCCGCCGCACCATCTGACGATGGGGGAGGGGGGCGCGGTATTAACCGGCAACCCGCTTTTAAAAAAAATTATCCTCTCTTTGCGGGATTGGGGGAGGGATTGCTGGTGCGCATCCGGGCATGATGATACTTGCCGTAAAAGGTTCAGTCAGAAATTCGCCGGATTACCGTACGGCTATGACCATAAATATGTCTATTCGCATATCGGCTATAATCTTAAAATCACCGACCTGCAAGCGGCGATCGGCTGCGCGCAATTGGAAAAATTACCGGCTTTTATTAAGGCCCGCAGAAGGAATTTTGATTGTTTATGCGAAATATTTAAACCTTATGAGGATTATTTTTTGCTGCCCCAGGCTCAAATTGACAGCCTCCCAAGCTGGTTTGGCTTTCCGGTTTTAGTGAAAAACAGCGCCCCCTTTGGCAGGTCTG
>JAGVOR010000108.1 GCA_020052635.1 Candidatus Omnitrophota bacterium | reverse complement strand
TCCGGTAATCGCCGCAGTGCGCGTGCCGCCATCCCCCTGAATCACATCGCAATCCATCCAGATCGTGCGTTCGCCGATTTGTTTCATGTCGGTCACCGAGCGTAAAGAACGGCCGATCAATCTCTGGATCTCATAAGTCCTGCCGGAGTCCTTGCCTCTGGGGATACGCGAGCCGCAGGAACGGGGCAGCATCCCGTATTCGGCAGTCACCCAGCCGGTGCCGGAATTCCTTAAAAACTGCGGAACGGTTTCCTCGACAGATGCCGTGCAAATTACCTTGGTATTGCCTAGTTCAATCAAACAAGATCCTTCGGGGTATTTAATATAATTTCTGGTAATCGTAACTTTTCTGATTTTGTCATTTCCGCGCCCGTCAATCCTGACCATAAACATCACCTCCGTTAACATCAATCGCCACAATCAAAGGAAAATTTTCCACTTCTAATTTCAAAACTGCCTCCGGCCCCAAGTCCCCATAGGCCAAGGTTTTAACCCGTTTAACATATTTACTTAAAAGGGCCCCGCAACCGGCATAAGTAACAAAATAAATTCCTTTATGCTTTTTTATCGCCTGCTTTAGCGCCAGAGAACGACTACCTTTGCCGATCATGCCCCTTAATCCTTTGGCCAATAAAAGCGGGGCAAACTCATCCATCCGCGAGCTGGTTGTCGGGCCGCAGGCGCCGATGACCCTACCTTTGGGAGTTTGCGTCGGGCCGCAATAATAAATCACCGCATCGGAAATTTTAAAAGGCAGCTTTTTGCGCTTTTTTATCGCCGCGGTTAATCTTTTATGCGCCTGGTCCCTGGCGGTATAAATTGTCCCGCTTAAAAGCAGCTGCTCCCCGGCTTTTAAGGATTTAATCTGTTTTAAATCTAAGGGTGTAGTAATTTTTTTCATAAAATAATTTCGGCGCTTCTTAAAGCATGACAACTGATATTGACACTGACCGGTAAGCCCGCGATGTGTGTCGGATAAGTCAGAATATTTACGGCTAAAACGGTAGTGTTTCCGCCCAACCCCATCGGCCCGATTTTAAGGTTGTTGATTTTAGCCAAAAGCTCCCGCTCTAATGCGGGGACGGTTCCCGGCATGGACGGTTTCCTCTTTATATTAATTTTTTTCAGAAGCGCTTTTTTAGCCAAAAGCCCCGCATAATCTGCTGTCCCTCCGATGCCTACTCCGACAACATACGGCGGGCAGGCATCCGGCCCGGCGGCTTTAACCGCCTCAATAATAAACTGCTTAATTTCATTTAGCCCGGCAGTCGGTTTAAACATCTTTAATTGCGATTTATTCTCACAGCCAAAACCTTTAGGCAGTAAAGTAAGTTTTAATTTATTTCCCCGGACAATCTCGGTATGCACTACTGCCGGGGAAAAACTCGAACGGCCGCGGGCTAAAGGATCAGCTACGATTGAATTACGCAAAGAATATTTCCGATAGCCTGCGCTGATTCCCTGATTAATTGCTTCAGTTAAATTCCCCAAAATCTTTAAATCCTGCCCCACCTGCGCAAAGACAACCGGCATCCCGGTATCCTGGCAGATCGCTAAGCTTTCTTTTTGGGCATAGGCGGCATTATCTAAGATGGCCTTGAGGATATTTTTGGCGCGCTTATTTTTTTCACCCTGCCAGGCTTTACGCAAAGCCGCTAAAACATCCTGGCGCAGGGAAAAATTAGCCTGCTTAACTAATTCACTGGCTGCTTGATTAATTTTTACTGCTTTTAATGCTCTCATTTTGATTTGTATTCGGCGCTAACCGTGGTAGTAATGCCTCCGCGGGGATTAAATGCGCCGCTAATTCTGACCCAGCGCGGCTTAACCGCTTTAACGAAGTCTTCTAACATCTTGTTGATCAGATGTTCATGAAAAATTCCTAGATTACGGAAAAAGATGGTATACATCTTGAAAGATTTTAGCTCCACGCAGAATTTCTTAGGTGAATACTCGATACGGATTACCGCAAAATCCGGCAAACCGGTCTTAGGACAGATGCAAGTGAACTCCGGAATATCCAGATTAATCGCATACTGCTTATCTGGATACTGATTCTGCCAGACTTCGATTTCCGGCGTTTTTAATAACCTTACGTTTTTCTGTAAACCTTCATAACTTGATTTTGCCATTTAACGGATCCCCATAATTTTATGAATCTGCGGGATAACACAGGTCGTTACCCCCGCCTGGTTAGCCAATTCCTTGAATTTGCATAATTTATCACGCAACACTGCCTGATTTTCGTAACTATTAGGCTGCAGCACTAAAACACTTGCCGGGCTGATCTCTTTAATCATTCCTACGGCCTGTTTTAAATCCTCCTCATGGGTTGCCTGGCAGATAATCGCTTTAAGAAATACTTCTTTCTTGGCGGCGACTTTTAAGAATTTCTTATGCAGATGCCACAAATTCCCCATACCGGTTGAGCTGGGGAATTTTAAATCCATCGCAATAATATCGATGCGGTCGATCAACCTTTCCAGTTCAAAGAAAAGCGTGCCGTTAGTCTCCAGGTAATGCCGGTGCCCCCGGCCGCCGGTAAGTTTGAGAATTTCTCTCAAAAAATCCGCGTACAAAAGCGGCTCGCCTCCGGTAAAAGAAATCGAATGGAATTTATCCCGGTAAAGTTTGATCTCCTCAAAAAGCTCACGGGGTTCATATTCGGTAAAACGGTCAAGCTTAGTATCGCAATAGGAGCAGCTTAAATTACAATTAAAGAAACGCACAAAGATCTGCTTTTCCCCTAAATAAAGCCCCTCACCCTGGATACTGTCGAATACTTCGGCAATTCTGGCCTTCATCCCGCACCTTTTTTATCGTTCATTTTACTAAACCCGGCGGCCTTAACACTCGAATAATTTAAAGGTGCGGGATTCATTTTATCTGATTAAAGGGTCGCTGATCCCGGCCTCCTTAAAACCTTTGGCCCGCCAGCGGCAGCTATCGCAGACCCCGCAAGGAATTTTACCCCCCTGATAACATGACCAGGTCAAATGAAAAGGCACGCCCAGTTTTAAGCCCAGCTTAATAATCTGCGCCTTGTTTTTATTCAATAGCGGGGCGATGATCTTAATCCCCGGCTTGATCGCCAGGCCGACTTGCGCCATTTTCGCAAAGGCCCGGAAAAATCCCGGACGGCAATCCGGATACCCTGAGTAATCCTGTGCATGTGCTCCGATAAATACCGCCTGCGCTTTGATTGTCTCTGCCAGCGATAAAGCAAAGCTCAAAAATATAATATTACGGGCCGGCACATAGGTTACCGGGATCCCGGCTTTGATTTTTGCGGGAACTTTGATCTTTTTATCTAAGAGGGCGGACCCTTTCCAGGGTAAATTTATTTTTAAAATCTGATACTTACAGCCGCAGGCGCGGGCAACCTTTACGGCGCGGCTAATTTCTGTTTTATGCCTTTGGCCGTAATCAAAAATTAAAGTCTGGCAGCGGTATCCTTTTGATTTTGCCAAGCACAAAGCGGTTGCCGAATCCAGACCGCCGGATAAAAGCACTATCGCTTTTTTACTTTTCACCCCGCCACCCCTCTGCGTTTTAAACCTTTAAAAGGGCGGGGCGCATATGTAGCGCTGCTGGTTGCGTTTTCCCAGATCGTTACACTGCTGATTTGAGACACTACGGGCTTAAGCTGATCATAAATATACTTAGCGATATTCTCCGAGGTCGGATTAACCTTTTTTCCGCCGGAGGCGGATCCGCCTTCGGCGGAAAAATACGGAATACGATTAAGATATTTATGGTCCAGCTTCTCCAGCACCGCGTTTAGTTCTTTTTTCAAGTATTTAAAATCAAGCACCATTCCGATCTTATCAAGTTTATCGGATTTAACGTCCATTTCCACGATCCAGTTATGGCCGTGAAGATCCTCGCATTTGCCCTTATATCCTCTTAAGTTATGCGCCGAGCTAAAACTGCCCTGGACTTTTAAGCTATACATTTTGTGCCTTTTTCACATTCTTCAGTTTTATGCCCATAAATCTCTGGGCCAGCGAACTAAACCACTCCGGATTATCGCTGACAAAAAATTTGTGCCTGCCTGCCGGACAGACAGGCCTACCTGACCGGCAGGCAGGCTTGCCGCTCTTGCCGCGGTTAAGCAGATCTTCGCTGCCTAAAATCTTTTTGATCTCAAAAGCCACCTGTTTGGCGGAATCAATCAAGACCACCTGTTTGCCCAAAACCTGCTGGATTAACGGTTTAAGCAGCGGATAATGCGTACAACCTAAAATTACGGTATCAACCTTGGCATCGCGCAGGGGTTGTAGATATTTTTTGGCGACACTTTCCACTACCTCACCCGCAAGCCATCCCTCCTCCACAAAGGGAACAAATAATGGACAGGCCACCGCGGTAACTTTCACCTTGGGGTCAAGCTGTTTGATCTCATTTTCATAAGTTCGGCTTTTGATCGTCCCCTTAGTCCCGATTACGCCGATGCGCTTATTCTGGGAAGCGTAAACTGCTTCTCTTGCCCCGGGGGTAATTACGCCGATGATCGGCACGCGGAAATGATTCCTGATTACCGGCAGGGCGAAACTGGAAGCGGTATTACAAGCCACGCAGATCAACTTAACATCATGTTTTAATAAAAACAGGATATTTTCAATTGAGAAACGGATAACCGTTTGCGGGGATTTAATCCCGTAAGGAACCCGGGCGGTATCCCCGAAATAAATTATATTTTCATCGGGCAGCTGACGGATAATCTCCCGGGCTACCGTTAGGCCCCCGACCCCTGAATCAAAAACTCCGATTGAGCTCATCGCGGCATCATCTCCACTAAAGCCATATCCTGAGAATAGCTTCTGATCCCTTCCAGGATCCCCACGGCAAGTTTTTCACGATAGGCGCTGGTTTTTAATAATCTTTCTTCGGCCGGATTAGAGATAAACCCCACCTCGATCAAAATACCCGGCATAGTAATGCCTCTTAATACCTGGAAACGCGCGTTCTTTACCCCCAGGATATCGGAATTAATCGCGGAATCCATAACTTTGCATAAAGCCCGCGATAATTCAATCGATTCCGCCCGGCTGTTGGCGTAAATCATATCCCAAACAATCGCCTTTAATTCCGGCGACTGGCTGGCGATTTGGGCGTCCTTTAAATTTAAAGGAGTGGTCCTGGCGGTCAACGATGCCCTCTTGATATCGCTGACACTGGGTGCCACATAGTAAACCTCAAAACCGCATACCGCCCGGGAGCGGGCGGCATTGGCATGGATACTAATGAATAAATCCGCACCGCTTCGATTAGCAATGCTTACCCGGCTGGAGAGCGGGATAAATTTATCCGTGGAGCGGGTCAATACGGTCTGTACCCCTTCGGCCTTTAAAAGATTGCTTAATCTTTTGGCGATATCAAGATTAATGTCTTTTTCCCGTATGCCGCTTTTACCGATTGCTCCGGGGTCTGTCCCGCCGTGGCCGGCATCAATCACTACTTTACGCAGCTTAATCTTACCGCTTACCGGCTTACGGTGAACGGCCGCCGCAGGTAATAAAGGTTTATAATATAAATCAAAGATCTGCTCT
>JAGVOR010000187.1 GCA_020052635.1 Candidatus Omnitrophota bacterium | reverse complement strand
TTCAAAAAGCAATCCGTATTTTAAAGGGTTAAGGTCAGTGATCCCTAAAAGGTAGCTGACCAGGCTGCCGGCAGCTGAGCCGCGGCCCGGGCCGACAGGAATATTCTGTTTTTTGGCGTAAGCGATAAAATCCCAGACAATCAGGAAGTAGCTGATAAAACCCATGCATTTAATGATCTTTAATTCGTGCTCCAATCTTTTCAGGGCTTCCGGATCATTTTGGAGGTTTTTTTCAGCTAAACCTTGAGCGCAGAGCTCCTGCAGAAAAACTTCTTTATCTTTTCCTTGAGGGGCAGTGTATTTCGGCAGGTGCAGCTGTTTAAAATCCAGCTCCAAATTACAGCGCGAAGCAATTTCCAGGGTGTTGGCCAATGCCTGGGGGTAATCGGCAAACATTTTTTTCATTTCCGCCGGCGATGTAAAATAAAACTCTTCGGTTTGGAAACGCATATGCTTGGGGTCATCCAGGGTAGTTTGGGTTTGAATACAGAGCAAGGCTTCATGGGCTCCTGCCCGTTCACGGGTCGGGTAATGCACATCATTAGTGGCCACTAAAGAGATGCCGAGTTCCGAGGAAATTTTAACCATCCCCTCGTTGGCGATTTTTTGTTCGGGAATTGAATTACCTTGAATTTCCAGGTAGAAATTACCTTTACCCAGGATATTCTGGTAGGTATCGGCGGCTTTTAGCGCGTCATTAAAACGTTTCTGCAGTATTAAACAGGAGATTTCTCCTTTTAGGCAGGCGCTGGAGGCAATTAAACCGGCGGCATGCTGCGCCAACACCTCTTTATCGATCCGCGGCCGGTAATAGAACCCTTCCAGGTAACTGATCGACACCAGTTTCATTAAATTATGGTAGCCCTCTTCGTTGCGGGCTAAAAGGATAAGGTGGTTAGCCGCATCTTCGATACCGGTACCGGGTTTTTTATCCAGGCGTGATTGCGGTGCAACGTAAACTTCGCAGCCGATAATCGGTTTGATCCCGGCTTTTTGCGCTTCCAGGTAAAATTCGACCGCCCCGAACATATTGCCATGGTCGGTAATCGCCAAAGAATCCATTTTATAGCTTTTAGCGATAGCAAGTATTTCGGGTATACGGCAGGCTCCGTCAAGAAGGCTGTATTGCGTATGCAGATGAAGGTGGATAAATTCCGACCCGGGCATGTATAAAACCTAAATTAAAAAGCTAAGATTGAAGCGGTTTATTCCCACTCGATTGTAGCCGGAGGCTTAGAGCTGATATCGTAAACTACCCGGTTGATCCCCCGTACCTCATTAATGATCCGGTTGGAGATCCTCTCCAGAACCTCATAAGGTAGTTTTACCCAATCCGCAGTCATTCCGTCGAAGCTGGAAACGCAGCGTAAGGCGCAGACATTTTCGTAAGTACGTTCATCACCCATAATCCCAACGCTCTTAATCGGCAGGAGTACGGCAAAAGACTGCCAGATTTGGTCATATAAGCCGGCTTTAGAGATCTCTTCGATTACTCGTTTATCTGCCTCACGCAGGAGATCGAGGTTACTTTGGGTAATTTCGCCGATTATCCTGACGGCCAGTCCTGGCCCGGGAAACGGCTGGCGATGAATAATATTTTCCGGTAAACCCAGCTGAGCGCCGATCTGACGGGCTTCGTCTTTGAACAATTCCCGTAATGGCTCAATCAACCTAAGTTTCATTTGCGCCGGCAGGCCGCCTACATTATGGTGGCTTTTGATTTTACGGCTTGGGCCGCCGGTCGGTGAAACAGATTCGATTACATCCGGATAAAGCGTGCCCTGGCCGAGGAATTTAGCGCCTTTAGTTTTTTTAGCCTCTTCTTCGAAAACTTTAACGAATTCATCTCCGATAATCTTTCTTTTTTCTTCCGGGTCAAGCACCCCTTTTAAGCGCTCAAGGAACCTTTTGCTGCGGTCGACATAACTTAAATTAAGATGGTACATATCCTTAAAAACGGCTTTGACAGCCTCTGCCTCGCCTTTTCTCAACAGGCCGTTATCGATAAAAATACAGCGCAGGTTTTTGCCGATTGCCCGGTGGATCAATAAAGCTGCTACCGATGAATCTACCCCGCCGCTTAAGCCTAAAACGACCTTGTCTTTTCCAATATTTTTTTTGATATTATTGATCGATTCTTTGATGAAGGACTGCATGGTCCAGCGGCTGGAAGCGCCGCAGGCTTTAAATAAAAAATTACTTAATATCTGATTGCCCTTTTCCGTATGGGTAACCTCCGGATGGAATTGTACGGCAAAAATCTTTCTTTTCGGATTAGCAATCGCGGCAATCGGGGTATTGGTGGTATGGCCGATAGTATGGAATCCTTGCGGCATTTTTGTGACGTAATCTCCATGACTGGCCCAACAGGTAAAATTACCCGGAAGATGGCTAAACAGGCTGGTATTGTCATCGACAAATAATTCAACTTTACCGTATTCCCGTTCGCGGGTATGTTTAACCTTGCCGCCTAATAATTCGCAGATTACCTGCATTCCGTAGCAAATACCCAAAATCGGTATTCCTAATTTAAAAATGCCAGCATCCGGATAAGGTGATTTTTTGTCAACCACCGAAGCCGGTCCCCCGGAAAGAATAATACCTTTGGGGTTCATCGCGGCAATCTCTTTAGCCGGGGTATTAAAAGGAATAATTGTGGAAAAAACCTTATTTTCCCTGACCCGGCGGGCAATCAACTGCGTATATTGGGACCCAAAATCCAAAATTAATACGGTTTGCCTGGTTAACGGGGTATTTTTTTCCGCAGTTCTTTTGGCTGATGTTTTTTTCTTTAATACTTTCCTGGCTGCCTTCTTTTTCAATGTTTTTTTCTTCACCTTATTTACCCATCCCTACTCTTTGCCCTACCTGAAAGATTTTTCCTTCGGTCTGAATTGAGGGCGCAATGATTATTTCAACGTCGTGCATTTCCTTTAAGTTAGAAGCCCCTAATGACCCCATTGAAGTTTTTAAGGCGCCCAAGAGGTTTTGTGAACCGTCATCAACCTTGGCCGGGCCCACCAGGATATCTTTTAAGGAGCCGGTCGTACCTACCTGGATCCGGGTGCCGCGGGGTAGATTAACATGGGAGGTTGCCATCCCCCAATGAAAACCTCTTCCGGGAGCTTCTTTTGCCCGGGCGAAGCTTGAGCCGATCATCACCGCGTCTGCTCCGCAGGCAAAAGCTTTACAGATATCTCCGCCGCGGTTCATTCCGCCGTCGGTAATGATCGAAACATATTTACCGGTGCGTTTAAAGTAGAAATCGCGGGCGCCGGAAGCATCAACCGTAGCGGTTACCTGCGGCACTCCGATACCTAAAACACCCCGGGTAGTACAAGCGGCTCCGGGTCCTACCCCGATCAATAAACCGCTGGCTCCGGTTTGCATCAGCTCCAGAGTCGTTTCATAAGTAACACAGTTTCCGATAATTACCGGGATTTTTACTGATTTACAGAATTTGACTAAATCCAAGGTTTTGTATTCTTTAGAAACATGCTTAAGGGTGGCGACGGTTGATTGAATCACAAAAATATCAACCCCGGCTTTGATTGCTAACTTTGAGAACCGTTCGGCATTGGCCGGAATGCAGCTCACCACTGCCATGGCTTTGGCTCTTTTAATCTCGGCGACTCTTTTAGTGACTAATTTTTCTTTGATCGCAGTTGTGTAAACGGTTTGAATTAATTCGGTGGCCTTCTGCGGAGTCGCTTTAGCAATTTCTTCCAGTACTTCATCAGGATGCTCATAACGAGTTTGGATCCCGTCCAGATTTAAAACCGCAATTCCCCCCAGGCGCGACATTTCAATCGCAAACTTTACGTCTACCACCCCGTCCATCGCCGCAGCCAGAATAGGTATTTTAAACTTTTTGCCGGCAAATTTGAAGCTTGTGTCAACTTCATTCGGATTGACAGTCTGGGCCCCCGGAACCAGGGCAACTTCATCAAAACCATAGCATCTTCTTGCACGCCTGTTTATGCCTATCCACTCCGCCATCTTAAAATTCTCCTTATTATGATATTAAACCGTTGTTTTGCAGTAAGTTACGGATATTTAGCTCCATTCCGGGGTTACTACAGAAAGGATTAGTAATTTTATATTAATAAGGTGTATTTGTCAACAGAAATTTTAGCAACCTGGAAATGTATTTTACCGCTAAAATTTACCATTTCACCTTTCCGTCTCTTGCTTCCGGCGCTGGAATTTTTCGCCGTGTGCTGCGGTTTACTCCTCGTTCCGGCCGACCAGCAGAGGCGTCGGCCTCCACTCGTCGTAAATCCTTGCACACTGAGCAAAAGTACTATGAGCTTGCCGAAAAATTCCTAATGCGCCTTCCAGCAAGAGCCGGAAAGGTTGTTAAGGATTAATCGCGGGTGGCCAAGCGTGTTTTGAAC
>JAGVOR010000146.1 GCA_020052635.1 Candidatus Omnitrophota bacterium | reverse complement strand
GTGTTTATTACTCCGCGGATAATTAAAGACAGGCCTGACACAAAATTGAACCAAGTGCAAAATATCCAGTTGCCGATGAGGGAACAGGGTGTGGTTGCAGGCTCAAACCGTGACTACATTATTAATTCTAACTTGAACAAATTCGATAAGAGCATTAATGGTAAAAGATAATTATTTAAGGCTGGGGGATTTTTTATTAAAAGAAGGCATAATTACTGCCAGTCAGCTGGAAAAAGCGGTTACCGCGCAGCGACAGGAGGGCGGCCGTCTGGGCGAAATACTGATTAAGCTGGGGATCGTTAAAGAGGAGCAGGTCCTGGCCGCTTTATGCAAGCAGTTGAATATGCCTTATTTCTCGCTGGGTACGGGAATGCTTAAACCGGCGATGGATCAAGGTTTGGAAAATCTAATCCCCCATGATTTTGCTTTTAAGAATGCCGTTTTACCTCTCTCTCGCATGCTGCGTTCCTTAACTGTCGCGCTTTCTGACCCGCTGGACATTCTTTTGATCGATAGTTTAAGAAAATTAACCGGTAGTGAAATTAATCCGGTGATTGCTACCCGCTCCGACATTTTGAAAGCCATCGAAGAGTTCTATGGTAAATCCTCCATGCTTAAAGATGTGGTCGATTCCAGTTATGATATCGATTCTACTTTTTCTCAAAGGGGGGAAGATACGGGGCAGGAGCTTAGTTTGGATAAGCTGATTGCCAGGGCCGAAGAGGCGCCGGTGGTGAAATTAGTTGACCTGATCATCCGCCAGGCAATTAATGAACGGGCCTCCGATATCCATATCGAGCCGTTTAAAGACAGGATTTCACTGCGTTATCGTATTGACGGTAAACTTTATGAAATTCCCCCTCCGGCTAAACATCTGCATTTACCGCTGGTTTCCCGCGTTAAAATTTTGGCTAAGCTTGATATCGCCGAGAAGCGATTGCCTCAAGATGGGGCGATTCTAGTTAGGATCGACGACCGGCCGATTGATATCCGTGTTTCGATGATCCCTACTATTTACGGGGAGAAAGCCGTTTTAAGGATATTGGACCGCGGCGGGGTAATGTTGAATCTGGATTATTTAGGCTTTGATCCGGCTCAACTCGAACATATGCGTAAAGCGATTTTTTCTCCTTATGGATTAGTTTTAATTACCGGTCCAACCGGGAGCGGAAAATCAACTTCACTTTATGCTATTTTAAATGAAATCAAAAGCCCTTCAAAAAATATTATTTCGGTGGAAGATCCGGTTGAATATAAAATGGACGAGATTAACCAGGTGCAGGTTAAACCGGAGATTGGGCTTACTTTTGCTGCTGCTTTGCGCAGTTTTCTGCGTCAGGATCCGGATATTATGATGGTGGGAGAAATCCGCGATCTGGAAACTGCCCAGATTTGTATCCGTTCGGCATTGACCGGGCACTTGGTTTTAAGTACTTTGCATACTAATGATGCTCCGTCGGCAGTAAGCCGGCTTATGGATATCGGCATAGAGCCGTATATGTTAGCGCCTTCTCTATTATGTATCGTGGCGCAGCGTCTGGTGCGTAAATTATGCCCGGATTGCAAGGTAGCCTATGAGCCTACTCCTGCGCAACTAAAAGGGACTGCGATTAAAGCAGAATTGATTTATGGGCCTAAAGGTTGCAATAAATGCAATAATGCAGGGTATAAGGGGCGAACCTGTATTGTAGAAGTGCTGCCGATTACCACTGAAATTCAGGATATGATTAACCAGCGGGCTTCCTTCCAAAAAATACGGGAGGTTGCCAGGTCTATCGGGATGCAAACGCTTTATGAATCCGGGATTAAAAAAGTAGAAAGCGGGATTACCTCTTTGGAAGAAATTCTTTCTACTACTTTAGGGGGAGATTAATGCCCAAATTTTATTACATTGCCAGAAACCGGGCGGGAATGAAAGAAACCGGGATCGAGGAGGCTTTAACCCAGGAAGACGCAATTATCAAAATCCAGGCTAAGGGGTTAACGGTAGTTAATGTTATTCCGGAAGGCTCCGAGGCTTTTGGCGATTCGACGGTCGATGCTTCAATCAGGGTTAGGCTTAAGCCCAAACATATTAGAGTAACGACCGAAGATATAACTCTGTTTTGCCGGCAGCTGGCCACTCTGATCGGGGCCGGGGTGACCATATTGATGAGCCTGGAGATTATTTCGAAGCAGGTAGCCAGCAAAAAGCTTTATGAGGTATGTTTAGATTTAAAAAAAAGCATGGAGGCAGGTTTGAGTTTCCATGAAGCGTTGGCAGCCCACCCTAAGGTATTTACTGATCTTTGGATTAATCTGGTGGAGAGCGGCGAGGCCAGCGGAAATTTAGCGGTAGTGCTGAGCAGATTAGCGACCTATCTTGAGAAAGAAGCGGAATTCAGAAATAAAATCATCTCAGCTTTAGTTTACCCTTTTATTTTAACCTTAGTCGGTTTCGGCGCACTGCTGTTTTTATCATTAAAGATAATACCTTCTTTTGCTGAAATTTTTAAAAGTTTCGATATCACGCTGCCATTTTTAACTCAGGTTCTGGTAAATATCAGCGATTTTTTAAGAAAAAATATTTTCATCTTATTTTTGGCGGCCGCCGGAATCTACTTCCTGCTGCATCAGTATATTCAAACTAAAAACGGCCGGTTAAACTTCGAAAAATTCCAGCTTAAATTATGGCTTTTCGGTGAATTTTTTCTGGCATTTAATGTCGAAAAATTTTCATCTGAAATGGCCACACTGCTTGAGTCGGGGGTCCCGATCCTTTATTCGCTGGAGATTACGGGCAGGTCGGTAAATAATTTGATCATGGGGGATATCATCCGTAAAATCAAGGATGACGTACGGGAAGGTAAACCTATGCGCGACTCACTTGAGCGCAGCGGGTTTTTTGAACCGATGGTGATCCAGATGGTGAGTATCGGTGAAGAGATTGGTGAGTTGCCGCAAATGTTCAAAAGAATAAATACCTTCTATCAGTCGTATTGCGATACATTTTTAGCGCGTTTTGTTTCAATGTTTGAACCGATTGTTTTAATCTTTCTCGGCGGGGTAATCGGGGTAATGGTTGTTGGTATGTTTCTGCCAATATTCGAGTTATCAAAAATTAGCGGATAGTTATTGACAATACTTCTAATTAAATGATATAATTTATTGGGCTGAAAATTTAACTAACCAGGAGGAATAAATGAGAAAAGGCTTTACACTTGTTGAGCTCATTATCGTTATCATCATCGTTGGAATTTTGGCGTCAATCGGTTTAAGTCAGTATAATAAAGTAGTAGAAAAAAGCCGTGCCGCTGAAGCCAGGATGATTTTAGGTACCTTAAGAAGCGCTCAGATTGCGGAATATATGGAGAATGGTGCTTATGTTGTAGCTGGCAGCTTAGGTGTCGGGGCTCCGGCAGCGTGTGCGACTACCCATTTCTTTTCTTATGCTTGTACTACTGACGGCACCTGTACTGCTACCCGCTGTACTACTGGCGGAAAGCCGCAGGATGGCACGACGGCTTGGACTAAATCTTTAACTGTTGCTGGTGTTTGGGGTGGAACTGCAGGGTACTAACCAAGGATGGTAACTATGCCCAAGAGAAAAGGGTATACGCTAATTGAAATACTGGTGGTCTTGGTAATTATCGGTACTTTAGCAGCTTTGGCTTG
>JAGVOR010000062.1 GCA_020052635.1 Candidatus Omnitrophota bacterium | reverse complement strand
TTGGCGATTTTACGACTAATCTTGCTTTAAAATTAAGCAAAGTTCTCAAGCAATCCCCCAAAATGATCGCCGGGCAGCTTGCCGAAATCCTGCGCCAGGAGCTGGAAAGTTCAGTGCTTAAAAAGACAGTCACGCAAGTGAAGATTGAGGGGGCTGGTTTTATAAACTTTTATCTTGCCGAGGAGTATTTTTACGGGCAGCTTAAGGAAGTGATTACCCAAGGCAAGGCCGCCTTAGTTACTCCGCTTAATGACCCGGCCAGGGTGTTGATTGAATTTGTCAGCGCCAATCCTACCGGTTCATTGTCTGTAGCACATGCCCGTCAGGCGGCGGTGGGAGACTGCCTGGCTAAAATTTTATCTTTTATCGGTTTTACCGTCAGCCGGGAATATTACCTAAATGACGAAGGCAACCAGATTAATATCTTAGGGGCTTCGGTAGATTTAAGGTTAAAAGAGCTAAGCGGGGAAAAGATTGTTTTTCCTGAAAATTATTATCAGGGTGAATATATTTACGAGATTGCCCGTTTGGCAGAGAGCAAAAAAATTAAAGCAGAGGGTTTGGGCGATTTTGCCGCCGAGTACATCTTAAAGATCATTAAACAGGAGCTGGATGATTTCGGGGTCCATTTTGACTGCTGGTATTCCCAAAAAGAATTAGCTAAAAGCGGTAAAATCGAAGCTGCTTTTAGCCGGTTAAAAGAACAGGGTCATTTGTACGAAAAAGACGGAGCGCTTTGGTTTAACTCCAGCGCTTTTGGGGATGATAAAGACCGGGTAATTATTAAGAGTGATGGCAGCCAAACGTATCTTGCTCCGGATATCGCTTATCATGAGGATAAGTTTAACCGTGGATTTAACCGGCTGATTAATCTCTGGGGTCCGGATCATCACGGTTACGTCAGCCGGATTAAGGCGGCGATTGAGGCTTTTGGGCACAAACCGGCTGATTTGGAGGTAATTATTGTGCAACTAGCGACTATCTTCCGCAACGGCCAGCCTTTGCAGATGTCTACCCGCAAGGGGCAATATATTACTCTGCGGGAAGTTTTGGATGAAGTGGGATCGGATGCCGCGAGGTTTTTCTTTTTGATGCGCCGGACATCCAGTCATTTGGATTTTGATTTAGAGGTGGCTAAAAAGCAGACCGCAGAGAACCCCGTATTTTATGTGCAGTATGCCCATGCGCGGATCTGCAGTATATTGCGTGCAAGCCAAGAGCCAGCGATAGATGATTTAAATTTGCATCTTTTGGTGGAGAAGGAAGAATTAAACCTGATTAAGAAAATAATGGAGTTTGACACTACTTTAAAAATTTGCCAGTCTACTTGCGATCCTTATATGCTGACGGTATATTTACAGGAGCTCTCGGAGAGTTTTCATAAGTTTTACGATTTGCACCGGGTTCTGGATCAGGATAAAAATTTAACTTCTGCCAGATTAGCTTTGATTAAAGGGACAAAAATTGCTTTAGCGGCGGGCTTAGAGCTTTTAGGGATCAGTCAGCCGGAAAAGATGTAAATGCCTTCACACTCCATCCTCAGTTTAGCTGCACCCAATATCCACCTGCAAAACCAGCTCGCCAAAGAATTAGGAATTTCCAAAGTTTTGGCCCAGCTTCTGATTAACCGTAAAATAACCAGCGCTGCCGCTGCGGAAAAATTTTTTAAAAGTTCAATCAGTGATTTTTACAGCCCGCATTTATTTTCGGATATGCCGCGGGCGGTTGGTTTAGTCGCCAAGGCCAGGCAGAATCATGAAAAGGTGCTTCTGGTAGGGGATTACGACGTTGACGGGATAACCAGCACCGTTTTACTGAAAAATGCGCTTTTGGGTTTAGGCCTGGAAGTTTTGCATCATATCCCGCACCGGATTAATGAAGGATACGGTTTAAACCGTCAAATTGTCCAGATTGCCAAAGAGAAGCAAGTTAAGTTAGTGGTAACGGCGGACTGCGGGATTGCCAACCACGGAGAAATTGAAGCTTTGCGCCAGGCCAATATTGATGTGGTGATCACCGACCACCATGAGCCGCAAGGATTAAAGCTTCCGGCAGCTTCCGCAATCATTAATCCCAAAATTAAAAATTCGGGGTATCCTTTCCGGGAGTTAGCCGGGGTCGGAGTAGCTTATAAGTTCGCTCAAAGTATAACCGGTTCTTTATTGATTGATGACCTGGATTTGGTCGCCCTGGGCACGATTGCCGATAGCGTGCCTTTGGTGCAAGAGAACCGGATTATTGCCAAAGAAGGTTTAATACGCCTGGGGCAAACAAAAAGATTGGGTTTACGGGCGATCATTGAGAACGCGGGGATCGGAAACAAAAAATTAAATTCTACTTATGTCAGCTTTATTATCGCTCCCCGGCTGAATGCCCCGGGCCGGCTGGATTATGCTGAAGTTTCGTTAAAACTTTTAATCTCCCATGATATTGCCCAGGCCAAAAAGCTTGCTCTTGAGCTTGAGCAGCTTAACCGCCAGCGCCAGAAAATTGAGAGCAAGATTTTAGAGGAGGCCGAAGCGCTAATTAATCAGCAGATGAATTTTAAGGAACAAAAAGTCATTGTGATTGCTAAAGAGGATTGGCACCAGGGGGTTTTGGGGATTGTCGCTTCGAAGCTGGCCGACCGTTTTTACCGGCCGGCGATTGTGATTTCGATTAAGGAAGATTTGTGCAAGGGCTCAGCCCGCTCGATCAAAAATTTCCATCTTTTTGAGGCGCTGCTTGATTCCCGGGAGCTTTTAAACAGTTTCGGTGGGCATGCCCATGCCGCCGGGTTATTAATTACCAGAGATAATATCGATGAGTTCCGTAAAAGCATTAACCGGCTGGCTTCGGATCGGTTAACCTTGGAAGATTTGCTTCCGAGTAAAGACGTCGATGCCGAGCTGCTGCTGAGTGATTTGAACGGTTCGTTGGTTAAGGAGCTGGAGCGCCTGGAGCCCTTCGGTATGGCTAATTCCGAACCGCTGTTTTTTACCCGGACTTTAAAACTCAAAAGCCAGGTGCAGCTTTTAGCCCGCGGGACCCTGAAGTTTTGGGTAACTGACGGAACGACTACGCAAGAAGCGATCGCTTTCGGGATGAGTAACCAGAAAGAGAGCCTGCTTGCGGCAGATTCTTTTGACTTAATCTATACTCCTAAATTGGATAGTTGGAGGCAGGATGAATCTTTGATTCTGGAGATTAAGGATATATTTTTTAAGTAGTAGCTTTTAACCGGGGCATAACTTTCTTAAAATCACCTTTTTTGATGCATTTGGCGCAAATAAAGACTCTTTTGGATGCGCCTTCTACCAGGAGATTGACTTTTTGCAGATTGGGCAAAAATTTACGCTTACTCCAGCGGGCAATCTTTGAGCCTGTACCGCCTTTAGCTTTATACTGGCCTTTTCTGGATAATACTTTCCCTTGCAGGGCGCCTTTTTGGCAGATTACGCATTGTTTAATCATCTTATGACCTCGCTCAATGAGGGCTTACTTTACTCGGGTTAGCATATTCGTAAAGCAATGCCCGGATTTATACCCTTGCTTTTTTAGAATTGGGTACTGATTATCGTTAATTTCAGGTGGATTAATATTTTATCCAAATTACCTTAAGTTTATTAAGTATACTTGAAATTCCCGCCTTGTCAAGCTAGAATATAAAGCAGCAGGGAGGAGTAATGAAGAAGATAGCCATCGGATTGTTTTTTTATTTTTACTGGCGGGTTCGGTTTCCGCCGCAAAATACAACTGGTCTAATTATAAGCTCCGCGGCCGGGCGTATTTTAACGCCCATGTCTATGACCGGGCGGTTGAGGAATATACTAAGGCCCTGGAAATCGCTCCGGATGACGGGCAAATCCTTTACGGGCTTTATCTCTACCGCGGGCAATCCTATGCTTTTCTGAAATATTATGATAATGCGATCAAGGATCTGACTACGGCGATCGAAATAAACCCTTATGATGTCGCCGCGTATGCCGAGCGGGGAAATACCTATATTGCCAAGGGCTGGTATGCTCAGGGGATAGCCGATTTAAGCCGGGGATTAAGCATTAAGCCTGATGACGGCCTTTCTTATTTATACCGGGCGCAAGCTTATTATCAGGCTAAAGAATATAAAAAAGCCTGGGGGGATTTAAAACAAGCCAGGATTTACGGCCAGAAAGTCACCAATAGAATGATGGATGACTATGAAAGAAAGGCTTTACGCAGAGCCCCTCAAAACAGCCAGGAGATGGACCTTTTCTGATATGGAATATAACGGTTCAAATTCCCGCTTAGTTTATTCTACCGCTTACGGCTCGATCTGCCCTAAATGCGCTAAAGCTTTCAAGCGCTGCAGTTGCCTTGTTGCGGAAAACAGCGATCGGGCAGAAACCGCAGCAACAGCGTGTTTGCGCTATGTGCAGCAGGCCCGCGCCGGCCGGGGAGCGACTTTCATCAGCGGCTTGGCTCTAAGCCAAAACGAGCTGTTGGCACTGGCTAAAAAATTAAAGCAAAGATTTGGTACGGGGGCAACTGTGGAAGGTTTTGTCATCCAGCTGCAGGGTAATTTCCTCCGGCCGGCAACCGAAGCATTACGTAAACTCGGATTTAATGTCAAATAAAATTAGTACGCTGAAAAAGTCCTAAGGCTATGGAAAAGATTTTTAAAGATTATGAAATCGGCGATCCGGCAGTTGACGCTTTAATTAGCCAACTGGCGGCGAAATCAAGTTCCAGCCGGGCCCAACAGCTATTACGCGAAATATTGACGACGAGCATTAAGCTGGGCAGGGAGTCGGCCGATACCGGAGACCTCAAACTGGTCAATAATACCCTTAAAGAGCTACGTTATTCATTTAAGATATTTTCTCCTTACCGCCTGGTTAAGAAAGTGATTATTTTCGGCTCGGCCCGTTCCAAAGCTGATTCTTCCGAATACCGCCTGGCCGAAGAATTTTCCCGTAAAATGTCGGCCCAGGGTTATATGATTGTGACCGGAGGCGGCCCCGGAGTAATGGAGGCCGGCAATAAAGGCGCAGGCCAAAGCAAGGATTTTGCTTTGAATATCCGGCTGCCTTTTGAGCAAAAACCCAATCCTTATATCGACGAAAAAGAAAAGTTGATCAATTTTAAATATTTTTTTA
>JAGVOR010000056.1 GCA_020052635.1 Candidatus Omnitrophota bacterium | reverse complement strand
CTCTTACGCCGAGCTGCTTGATCTGTTTTTTAGCCTGCATGATCCGACGACTCTGAATCGGCAGGGGCCGGATACCGGCAGCCAGTACCGCTCGGTAATTTTTGTTTATACTCCCCAGCAGCAGAAGGAAGCTTTGGTCATTTTGGAAAAGCTCAGAGATTCCGGCCGCTATCAAGATCCGGTGGTTACCGAAATTGTCGAAGCCAAGATGTTTTATCCGGCTGAGGATTACCATCAGGATTACTATAAAAAACATAACCTCAAACCGCTTTGTCAGATACCTAAGCCTGCCGTTAAAGGCAAAATAACGCATTAAATATAAAAGGAGGAATTTAAAGATGCTGCAATTAGCCTATGTAATTTTAGGAGTGTTGGCGGGTTTCTTAAGCGGGTTGCTGGGGATCGGGGGAGGGGTGGTTTTAATCCCGGCATTAATTTTTATCTTTGGGTTGACTCAGCTGCAAGCCCAGGGCACAACCCTGGCTTTAATGATCCCGCCGATCGGACTTTTAGCGGCCATCCGTTATTATCAGAGCGGTAATGTAAAATTAGAGATGGCGGCTTTTATCTGCCTGGGTTTTCTAGCCGGAGGTTTACTGGGAGCTAACTTAGTCCATAACCTGCCGGAACCCGTAATTCGAAAGACTTTTGCCATATTCCTCTTATTGATCTCCTTGCGGATGCTGCTGGCTAAATAAGCTGTTTTTGCATCCGGTTATCTTATGAAAAACATAATTAGTTTGATAATTATCGGCCTAAACTTTATCTGTTTAGCCGGATGCGATAATCAACAGCCAGTTAAGGGGCCTTACCCTAAAGAAGGGGTGGCATCCTGGTATGATCCCAGCGCTACCTCGCCGGAATTATTTAAAACCTGGGGGGTAACTTGCGCGATGCGCCGGAGTGATTACGGAAAGTATTACCAGGTCTGCAACTTAGCCAACAATAAGTGTGTATTTGTCCGGCATAATGATTTCGGGCCTTCTTTGGCGATGTATCGCAAGGGGAGGATTATCGATTTAAGTAAGTCTGCTTTCAGAAAGATCGCTGATTTAGAGCTAGGGTTAATTAAGGTATCGGTTATTCCGGTTTATGAAGCCAGTATCGATTAGTACCAGTTAATCCGGGGTGTTTCAATGTATTCTTGCTTTACAGGTTTTAGTTTTTATGCTACATTTATTCAGGTTTTATGTTTTGGCTTGAGTAAAATGACTAAAAAGATTATCTTTGTAATTCTTTTATCAGTTTTATTCATTTCGCAAAGCTTAGCAGGCAGCGTTCCTGAAGCGATCCGGGATTCCAAGCCCGCCAAGATTTCAATCGCTGACCGGGTTTTATTGAAGCCGGTTACCGTGCGGATCGGGGCCAGCCGGACGAATATGCTGATTAACCGCTTGACGGATAAAGTTGAATATGTCTGGAGCAATGTTTATAAGCGTTATGTGCGGACTAAATACACCATGATCAACGCCCAGATCCTTTACGATCAATTTTATAACTAAACCTTAGATATTTTAAGGTTTAACCAAAGGAGGCCAAAATGAGCTGCGGATGCTGCAAGAAACCTAAGAAAAAAGCCAAGAAGAAAAAGAAATAAGTTTCGCAATACTGCAGGTTATTAATTATTGCTAAAAGAAAGGAAAAAAATGATCCTGACGATGATTTTAAAAGTGTTTGCCGCTGTCGGCGTAGCCTTCGGCCTGCTGATGATTTTAAAGCCGGCTACGATTATCAAGCTGCATATCGCTACCGCGGCTAAATCCAATTGGCGCACGGAACCGATCTCGATGGAAAAAGAACTAAGGAATATGAAGTTCAGGGGAGTAATTTTGATCGCCCTCTGTTTCTTAGCTGTTCGTGTTTGTCAGTTGGCTTGTGTTATAAGATAGGTGTTCACCGTTTTTTTCGCAATTGCCTGCCTGATTTTTTGGCTGGCGTACGTAAAATACGGTAAATTCCTAGTCCGGATTTTTGAGTTAAATAACCGCAACCGAACTCCCGCCCATACTATCTGTGATGGAGTAGATTATTTTCCTGCTCCCGGGCCGGTTTTATTCGGCCACCATTTTTCATCAATCGCCGGGGCCGGGCCGGTCTTGGGCCCGATCATTGCCGGCCTGGCTTTTGGCTGGCTTCCGGTTTGGCTCTGGATCATTATCGGCTCCATCTTTATCGGCGGGGTTCATGATTTTTCCGCTTTAGTTATTTCCATCCGTAATCGCGGCAAGTCCATTGCCGAAATCGCCAATATTTACATGTCCAAACGGGCATACCGGTTGATGCTGATTTTTATCTGGCTGGCCCTGGTTTATGTATTGACGGTTTTTACCGACTTGACCGCAGTTACCTTTACCAGCGACGCCGGTGTAGCGACTTCCTCATTATTATTTATACTCTTAGCGATAGGGTTTGGGATAACGCTTTACCGGTTTAAATTCCCTTTAATCCGGGCAACCGGTATTTTTGTGGTTTTGCTTTTTTTCAGCGTATGGCTGGGCCAGCAGATACCTTTGAGTAATTTCCCGGTTATCTTTGGCGATCCGGTAAAGGCCTGGAATCTGATTTTAATCGCTTATTGTTTTATTGCTTCCGTTACTCCGGTTTGGGTGTT
>JAGVOR010000006.1 GCA_020052635.1 Candidatus Omnitrophota bacterium | reverse complement strand
TGCTCCGTCTAATCGGGCGAGCGAGCGCTTAATTAAATCGATTAACTGCGTGCGAATGTTCTTGGGCATTTATACTTAAACTTACGGTTGGCTGAACTTTAGGCAGGCTTGGCGTTGGCGGGCTTTTTAAGCCTGATCTTCTTGGCATCGCTCCAAAGCCCCTCTAAAGAATAAAACTCTCTCAAGGGTTTATAGAACGTATGCGCGATTACGGAAGCGTAATCCAGGGCAATCCAACCTGATTCATCGTTGGCAGAAACCTTTGAGAGAGATTTTATTTTACTGATTTCCAGATCCTGCTGAATCGCCAGTGAAATTGCCGAAACCTGCCTTAAAGAATTGCCGCTTGCGATCACAAAATAATCACAAAACCCGGCCACTTTAGAAACATCTAAAATAATAACCTGTTCGGCTTTTTTAGATTGGGCAACCCAGGCGATACGTTGGGCTAGCTGTTTAGAGTCTATTTTTTGCTCCTGTTCTTTGGAAAAAGAGCAGTTATTTGGCTTTTCCTAAAATTTTATACATTCCGGTGCCGCATTCAGGACATTTCCCCTTCATCGCTGCCCGGCCGTTTTTCATGGTTACTTTCTGCTCATCCTTCATTGATTTTTTGCCTTTGCATTTTACGCAATACCCTGTTTCACCCATTTATTTCCTCCTTTTTAAGCTACATACTTCAAATCCATTGTCATAATTCTAGCAGAAGAAAATCCGAATGTCAAATATTAATGCACTGCGGGAAATGATACGAAATATAAACTAGGCTACTCCCCGGACTAAACGCATTTACCTTTAACACAATGCTGCTCCTCAATCTCTCCGACAATCTCTTCCAGTAAATCTTCCAAAGTAACCATGCCCAAAGCCTGCTTATTCTTATCCGTAATAATCGCAATCTGTATTTTCTCAGCCTGGAATCTCCTGAGCAGCTCACTGACCAGCATCGCAGACGGCACCAGGCAAACTCCGTGAATCAAATCCTGCAGGAGAAATAAGCCTTTTTCGCGCAAGATGTACAGGAGATCGCGGGCATAGATGATCCCGACAATATTATCTTTACTGCCGCTATAGACCGGAAGCCGCGCGTGCCCTTCTTCCACAAAAATATTCAGCAAGTCCTCAGAATTAGTATTGATATTCACCGCCACGATTTTTTCTTTGGGCACCATCACATCCTTAAGCTTGGTATCCCCAAACTCAAAAATCCTATGCAGCATTTTACGCTCATCCTCACTTAATACCCCCTCCTCCTGCCCCACTTCGATCATCGTTTTTAACTCTTCCACCGTAATTACCGGCGATCGCTTAGTAACCCCCACCCGCAAAAGCTTCAAAATGAAATGACTGATGCCGATAAAAAAGATAATAAAGGGCTTAAAAATGACCAGCATAACCCCCATCAGCGGCGCGGTAAAGAGGGAAACTTTTTCGGCGTGTTTAGCCGCCAGAATCTTAGGGGTCACCTCACAGATAACCAGCAAGCTTAAGGTCGTAACAAAGGTGGCTGCAACCACACCCCAGCGGTAACCCAAGATCTGCACGAATATCCCGGTGACGATCGCCGATATCGCAATATTCACCAGATTATTGCCGATCAAAATGGCGGCAATCACTTTGTCCAACTTAGCCACTAAACGCTGGACGTGCCGGGCACCTTTGACCCCTTGCTGCAGCATATGGCGCAGGCGAATCTTGCTTAACCCGATAATTGCCGTTTCCGAAGCCGAGAAGAAAAAAGACATCACAAACAACAATAATAAAATCAGAAAAATAATCATTTTTCTCCTAAATCCAGTGTACGATAAATCTGCTTTTCGCTTTTTTCCAGAGGGCCGATCAGGGCAAGGTTAATCCTTTCATTCTTAAAAATCATCCTGGCCGCCTCTAAACAATCCTGACGGCGGACACACTTTAATTCTTTAACCACCTGTCTCAAAGAATAAACTTTATCTAAACAGGCGACGGTTTCCCCTATCCAAAGCATATATTCCATCGTATCCTCAAGCGCCAAACTTAACTGACCTAAATAAAACTCTTTGGCCCGCTGAAACTCATTTTCGCTCACCGGAAATTTTCCGGTTTTACCCAGCTCTTTAAAAATCAACTGCAGGCAGTCGGCGACTTTACGGTTATCAATACCGGCGTGGACCAAAAATACTCCCGTATCATGATAACGCTTTAAACCGGTGCCGATTTCATACGCTAATCCTCTTTTTTCCCGGACCTCATTAAAAAGACGGCTGGACATATTGGCCCCTAAAACGATATGCAGAATAGATTGGGCGTGCCTTAAGGGATGATCCCGTCTTAAAGCATGAAAACCTAAAGCCATATGCGTCTGTTCCGTAGCCTTGGGAAAAAGCTTAAGTTGCGGTTTAGCTTGAATCTGCTTAGCCGCAGTATAAGTATTTACCGGAGAGTGCGGCGCGGAAAATATTTTACGGATTTTTGCGGATAGCAGTTCACGGTCAAACCGGCCGGCAGCGCTGATGACAATATTAGAAGGCGTGTAATGACGGCGCTGGAAAGATCTCAAATCCTGCCGGCTGATCCGATTAACCGTTTCCACGGTTCCGATAATCGGCATACCCAAAGGCTGCTGGGGCCAAAGTAACTCATCCAATAATTCATTCACATAGCTTTGCGGCAGATCACGGTACATCTTTAACTCTTCCAAAACCACGGTTTTTTCTTTTTCGATATCCGCAGGAAGGAGCAGCGGATTGATCACCATATCGGATAAGATATCTAAAGCCTTCCCCAGAAATGCGTGAGGAATCTTAACTAAATAACACGTATGCTCTTCGGAAGTAAAACCGTTTAAAGCCCCTCCCACCCCTTCAATCGATTCCTTAATCTGGCGGCAGGAATATTTTTTGCTTCCTTTAAAAAGTAAGTGTTCCAGGAAATGCGAAATCCCTCTTTGGCTCAAAGCTTCGTAACGGCTGCCGATATTAATCCAAATCCCCAAAGCGACCGATTGCACCCGGGCCAGACGCTTAGTAATAATTCTTAAACCGTTATTTAGTTTCTCTTTTTTAGCCATTTAAACTTCCTACAAAATTACCCACCCTGGATACCAAGTTAGCCCGGCCGATACTGGATTTAATTCTCGAGACAATCGCGCTGCCCACGATCGCCCCGTCGGCGATTTTATTTACCTGTGCCACCTGCCCAAAGGAAGAAATCCCAAACCCCGCACAAACCGGAGTACGCACTATTTTTTTAATCGCGGATAATTTTGTTTTTAAATCCGGGCTCAAACTTTTACGGCTGCCGGTTACGCCGGCCAAAGAAACATAATAAATAAACCCTCGGGCAACTTTTGCGATTGCCTTGATCCGTTTCAATGAACTGGTCGGAGCGATGAAACAAATGTTAATTAAGCCCTTCCTTTGGGCCCGCCGGGTAAAACTTACCGCTTCTTCATAAGGAAGATCCGGAATAATTACT
>JAGVOR010000131.1 GCA_020052635.1 Candidatus Omnitrophota bacterium | reverse complement strand
ATTAATTATTTGGGGCGGACCTATTTTCATAATCAAAGCATCAGTATTTTAGCGATAGGAGAACAATAAAATGATGCCTTATGTATTTTTTGGCCTCTGTTTAATTCTGGCGATTCTGGGAATATCCCTTTTAAACAAGATTCAGCGTTTAAAAGAGCTGAGAGAAAAAGTAGCGGCATTGAATTTTTCTCTGGAAGAGATGGATGAACAGGCAAAACTAATCATGCGCACTGATATGGAACTTAATAAAGCGCAGGAAGAATTGGACAAAAAGATCTCCGGGCTTGATATTCTGCAGAAACTTTCCCGGGAGATAAGCACGACGCTGGAAGAAAAGCAGATTTTTAAAAAAATCAATAACCAGTATGTGGAGGAACTGGGATTCGAGAAATCCCTGGCTTTTTTATGGAAGTCGCTGGAAAGAGAATTCCAGCTCTACCTCTGTATAGGTTACAGCCAGGATGAATCCTTAAAAATAAAAGCCGCCGTTTCCGCCAACAAAGATTACTTTCTGGACTTAATTAAAAGCGGGGCCACCGCCTCTTCAGAATTTGTCCCGCCGGGAGCTCTCTCCAAAATCAAAATTAATCAAATATTTCTGGTGCATTCATTTATCATCTGCCCGGTCCTGGCGCAGGAAGGAGATCAAGGTTTTATTTTTGTCGGCACACAAAATATTGAATCCTCTACCACTAAGGGAGATCTGGAATTCATCAGCATCCTGGCTAACCAAATTGGACAAACCCTGGACAACGCCCGGCTTTTTGAAAAAACCTGGCGCTCCCAACAAGAGCTTGAGCTTAAAGTTGAAGAAAGAACCCGCCAGTTAACCGGGGCCTTAGAAGAAGTAAAAAAAATCAGCAAACGCAAAAGCGATTTTATCTCCAGCGTGTCTCATGAGATCAGGACACCGCTTACCTCCGTCAAGGGGTACGCCGCTATTCTGCTCAGCAGTAAACTGGGGGCGCTGCCGGATGAGGTCAGGGTGAGGCTGGAAAAAATCAACCGTCACAGCGATGAACTAGTGCATATGGTAAACGATCTTCTGGATATCTCGCGCATCGAAAGCGGTAAGGTTGAAATTAAAAAGGAGCCTTTAAGTTTACGGGCGATTGCCGAAAAAATCTCGGATTTATTTGCGGAACAATTTAAAACTAAAAATATCGCTTTCAGCAGCAATATCCCGGATGATTGCCGGGAGATCTTAGCTGACCGCAGCCAAATCGAGAGGGTCTTTATGAACCTGGTGGGAAATGCCTTAAAATTTACGCCGCAAAACGGTAAAATTGATATCGGCGCCAGCCGCTTGAATAATGTTATTCAAATCAACATCAAAGACACCGGATTTGGGATTCCTGAAGACGCGCAGGAAGCCATCTTTGAAGAATTTTATCGCGTCGACAATACTATCAATCAGGAGGTAAAAGGCACTGGCCTGGGCCTGACTTTGGTCAAACATATCATCGAGGCACACCAGGGAAAAATATGGGTAAAAAGTAAGGTGGGCGAAGGCTCAACTTTCAGTTTTACCCTTAACGCTGCTTAAATACGATGAGCATAAAAATACTAATTGCAGATGATGATTCGGATATCCGGGATATCCTGAAGCTTACCCTTCAGGAAGAGAATTATGAAGTAATCGAGGCCCGCGATGGCGAAGAAGGATTAAAAATAATCCGTTCTAAACCTTTGGACTTGGTGCTTTTGGATTATAAAATGCCTAAAATGGACGGGCGCCAATTATGCAATTTAATCAAAAAAGACCTACTTCTGCAGCATTTGCCGATCATCATGGTCACCGGGAAAGGCGAGGTCAGCGATAAGATCGACGGTATTGATGCCGGAGCGGATGATTATATCGTTAAGCCTTTCGAACCCAAGGAACTTTTAGCCAGAATCCGCATGGTCTTAAGGCGAACCCAAAGAGACCTGGAAGCTAACCCCTTAACCCGGCTGCCCGGCAATGTCGCTATCCTCAATGAGCTTTCTAATTGCATCGACCGCAAAACCCTGTTTGCCGTCTGCTATGTCGATTTGGATAAGTTTAAAGCTTACAATGACAAATACGGATTTGAACACGGGGACGAGGTGATCCGGGAAACCGCCCGGATCCTGCTGGGAGCAACCAAAGAATTAGGTAACCCCGACGACTTTGTCGGCCATATCGGCGGGGATGATTTTGTCATCATCACCACCCCCGATATATCGGACAAAATCTGTGAAAAGGTGATCCATGATTTCGATAAAATCTCGCCTTCATTTTACAACGAAGAAGACCGGCAGAACGGTTTTATCATTGGCTATGACCGGCAAAGTAAAATTCACCAAATACAACTACTTTCGGTTTCAATCGGCGTAGTGACTAATGAATTACGCCAGATTACCCACGTAGCAGAAATCGGTGAAATCGGAGCGGAATTAAAAAAACTGGCTAAAAGTATGGAAAGAAGTAACTTCGTCAAGGATAAGCGGCAGAAGCTGCCGTAAATCCACAGCGCTCAAGGGTGCTCCATCGAGCTAAGCCTGAATTGGACGGTTAGAATAAATTTATTTGAAACGCTCGATGCAAATTACGAAAGACACCGAGCTCAAACCTAGATGATACGGTTAAACGATATTCGATTGCTGTATCGCTCGGTGCAAATTAACGGAGGTGGTCGAGCTAGGCCTGGATTATACACTTAGATTGACACGCTGTGTGAAACGCTCGACACAAACTAAAAATCCGCAGATTTTTGTCTGCGGATTTTTAGTTTAGTGCGCGAGGGGGGAGTTGAACCCCCAAGCCTTGCGGCACAAGCCCCTCATGCTTGCGTGTCTGCCATTTCACCACCCGCGCAAATCAATTGCACTTGCTATTCTAAAGCATAACCGCTAATTGTCAAAATCTTTTCTTGGAGCCCGGTTGGTTAAGTTATTCTTCTGGGGTTTGGTGAAAACGGCTAAAAAATATCCGGACAACTTTAGGCCGGAAAAGTATTAAATAACTCCATACCGCCAAATCATAAACTAATACCGGAACAAGATGCAGAAAAAACCCCAGGATAGTTTCGTTATTGACTATCGTCCGGTAGCGGTTTTTAATTAAATTACAGTGCAGCTGATCACTAAGGTAGCGCCGGGCATGGGCTTTACCGATCCCTGAATCATCCCGCGCGGAACCCCCGCGAAGATGATACGCTACGGCAGCCGGCAGATAATAAGCCCGCCAGCCGTATTTCCGGGCCCGCCAGGCAATATCCAGATCTTCATAAAACATCTCAAATCTGCTGTCGAAATACCCGCTGCTTTTTTTAATTACCTCCAACATATCTTTGCGGTAAAAAGCAACCGCTCCGCTTACCCCGAAAATAAATCCGCTTTTGTTAAATTGCCCCTTATCCGGCCGGCCGTATCCTCTTTCTTTAGCCGTGCGCCAAGGGCTTAAAAATAAACCCGCACTA
Organism: Candidatus Omnitrophota bacterium; assembly: GCA_020052635.1. Taxonomy (GTDB): domain Bacteria; phylum Omnitrophota; class Gorgyraeia; order Gygaellales; family Profunditerraquicolaceae; genus UBA6249. The sequence goes on along the minus strand of JAGVOR010000131.1, from coordinate 3,565 downwards.
TCCAGGGTTTTTTTATCCAGGCGCAAAATTTTCCCGCTCACCATCCCCACCCGATCATTGATTAAAAATCCTTCCAGCCCTTTTTGAATAAATTCCGGGTCTAAAATTACATCATCATTGAGACAAAGAACGAATTTCCCCCCGCTCAAGGCGATACCCTGGTTCAAGGCTCGGGCATAAAACAAATTCTTTCCCCCGCTATAAATTTTAACCGCCGGGAATTGGCTGCTCAGTACCGGCAAAGAATCCAAGCCGGTCGAATTATCCATAACCATTATTTCAAAAGGCGGATGCGTTTGTTTAAACAAAGAATCCAGGCAGGAATAGATATAATCCTTGGCCTTAATGGTTACCAAAATTACGCTCACCGTCATCGCCGCATTAGCGGCTGCAGCGGTTTGCAAATTAGCATTGTTCTCTTGATTTGGCATATTGATAGTTTTGCTTTCTGTTTTACTCTTTTTTAAAATAAAGCGTAAATAAACGGAACTACCGCCGAAGATTGGGTGAAAAATATAAGCGCTCCCAGCAATAACAACATCACGATGATCGGGGTCAGCCACCATTTTTTCCTGGTTTTCAGCAGATACCACAATTCTTTCAAAATCGTAAATTTAGCCATTGCTTCTCCTTTTATAATCTAAGATTGCCGATGATAGTCGGTTGGCGGTATTTTTTTCCCCATCCTGCTTTTCCAATACGAATCAGAGGCCCGGTCAAACTTTCTTTCCAAAAGATCGATCCTAAAAAGGCGCAGGAACAACCCCAGGGGCGTAAATATACCATAAAACATAAGGCCTAGTAATATGCGGGTATTCACCCAGCTTAAGCAGCGGGCAAGCTTAATCCAAAAAATATAAAAGTATTTCAGCGAAACCGGGATAAAAATTGCCGTGGTGAAAAAAAGCAAGGCCGTTACTGCAGCGGGAAGATAAACTCGGCGGTGCTTGATAAAAACAATCAAGCCGGCCAAAAGTAAAACTGCCGCCATTAAAAAGCCGAATTTCTTTAAAGTTAATTTATCGGTTTTAATCGGGTCCATCGTTATTAGTCTAACTCCAGGGCTATCTGTCTGGGTTCATCTTTACCCCGGCAGTCCTGGAGACGCTTATCCAGAAGATAGTTTCCCATCACTAAATAATCCATATCCGTACGCATAAAACAGGTAAAAGCATCTTGGGGAGTACAAACCAAAGGTTCCCCGCGGACATTAAATGAAGTATTGATCACCAGGGGGCAGCCGGTCTGCTTAAAAAACTCGCGGATCATATCGTAATACAAAGGATTAACTTCCCTTTGAATGGTTTGAATCCTGGCCGAATTATCAACGTGCGTAACCGCAGGAATTAAAGAACGCTTCATTTTCAGCTTGTCAAAGCCGCAAGCCGCTGGAAGCGGCTCTTTGTCTACAATAGATTTCTCTGCTTTAACCTGGGTAACGATAAGCATATACGGGCTTTCCCCTTCTAACTCAAACCACTTATCCGCTTCCTCCAACAAAACCGTAGGAGCAAAGGGGCGGAATGATTCGCGAAATTTAATTTTAAGGTTTAATTTAGATTGCATTTGTGGATTCCGCGGGTCAGCCAGAATGCTCCGGGCTCCCAAAGCCCGCGGCCCGAACTCCATCCTCCCCTGAAACCACCCCACTACGTTGCCCTCCTGGATCAACCGGGCAACCGTCTCTGGCAAACTAGAAACCTCCAACTTAATAAACGGAAGATTTCCGGTTTTTAAAAAACTTTCGATTTCTTCATCGCTGTACGCCGGCCCTAAAAATGAACCCTGCATTGAATCTTTGACCCCGTCACCCTCGCGCTTTTGCCCCAGGTATTTATGCCAAACTAATAACGCTGACCCCAACGCCCCTCCCGCATCTCCTGAGGCCGGCTGGACCCAAATTTTCTTAAAGATCCCCTGGCGCAATATTTTACCTACTCCTACGCAATTTAAGGCTACGCCTCCGGCCAGGCAGAGGTTATCCTCTTTAGTAATCCTGCTCACATGCCTGGCCATCCGCAGCATGATCTCTTCGGTAACCGATTGAACCGAGGCCGCCACATCCATGTAATGCCGGGTAATTTGGGTTTCGGGCTGGCGGGCGGGCTGGTTGAATAAACGGTCAAAACGGTGATTAGTCATCTTTAAGGTATGAGCATAACCGAAATATTTCATATTTAACTTAAACGAACCGTCGGCTTTTAAATCCAGCAGTTCTTTAAGGATCAAATCTTTATACCGAGGCTCTCCGTAAGGGGCCAAGCCCATTAATTTATATTCTCCGGAATTAACCCTAAAACCTGTGTAATAAGTAAAAGCTGAATAAAGCAGCCCTAATGAATGCGGAAAATTCAAATAATCCTGTAGCTCTAAGTCGTTATCACGCCCTACCCCGAAACTGGCGGTTTCCCATTCCCCTACTCCGTCCAAGGTCAAAAAGGCCGCCTGCTTAAACATCGAAGGATAAAAAGCGCTGGCGGCGTGGGATTCATGATGCCCGCAAAAAAGAACCTCACCTTGATAATCAAGTTTTTGCCTGATAATTTCCGGAATCCACAGTTTCTGCTTAAGCCATAAAGGCATGGAGAGCATAAACTGCTTTATCCCTCCGGGAGCGTAACTTAAGTAGGTTTCGATTAACCGCTCAAACTTAATCAATGGTTTATCATAAAAAACTACATAATCCAAAGCTTGCCCGGAAACTCCACCTTGTTTTAAACACCAGCCCGCAGCGCCTGCCGGAAAATTAGAATCATGTTTTAGCCGGCTAAATCTTTCCTCTTGCGCCGCCGCGATAATTTTTCCGTCGCGCACCAGACAGGCCGCGCTATCATGATAAAAGCAAGAAATACCCAGTATATTCATTTTACTCAAGTTACTCCGGCAGATTTATTACGTTGACTTAAGAATTTTATCCTTAAAACGGTAAAAAACGCCTCAAGGATTATCCTGAAATCGAGCTTAGAACTTCCTGCTTTACGCCTGGTAAATAAAATAGGGACTTCTTTGATTAAACAGCCTTGCCGGTAACACAGATAGGTCATTTCAATCTGTAAACCGTAGCCTTTAGAGATCAACGCTGATAAATTAATCTCTTTGAGCAGGTCGGATCGAAAACACCGAAAACCGCTGGTAGCATCATAAACTTTAAAGCCCAGGATAAGCCGGGCATACAAATTACCTAGAAAACTTAAACCCATTCTAAAAAGAGACCAATTTTTTACTCTAAAACCGCCCTTATATCTTGAGCCAATGACTAACCCGGCTCCGGAAGCGGCGGCGCTTAAAAGATGCCCTATCTCTTGGGGATTATGAGAAAAATCTGCATCCATTTGCAAAATACAGTCAAAATGCCCATCTAAAGCCGCCCGGTAGCCGGCTTTAAGCGCACTGCCCAGGCCAAGTTTTTCCGAACGCTGCATTAACTGAATGTTCGCACACTTTTGCGCCATAGTTTTAACCAGCTCACCGGTGCCATCGGAAGAATTATCGTCAATCACTAAAATTTTAACCTGGGGATGAAGAATTAAAATTTCTTCAATTAACTTGCCGATATTCTGGCTTT
>JAGVOR010000074.1 GCA_020052635.1 Candidatus Omnitrophota bacterium | reverse complement strand
CTTAATTTTTTTCTTGGAAGCCATCTTGCCCTCCCCTTATGTTTAAAGAATAACTTTTTCCGAAATGTCAGCAATCACCGGAATCCGGCTATAAAGCCCTAAAGCAGCTTGCATAATTCCCCATAAGGAGACTAGGAGGAATATGGCGTAACCGACGATCCCGACTAACCAGCCCAAAAGCGGGATAATCGAAAGGATGAATGCCGCGACCTCCATGACAAATAAAACTAATCCCTGCTTGGCGTGGTAAAGGGCGAATTTATTGTCCTTCTTGAGGATCAGCGTAATAATGCAAAGAAAGCAAACGTATGAGATGATGGCGAAAAATCTGCCATCGCGGATTTCCTGTTCTTCGAGTTGATCGGTCATGGGTTAAGTTATTAATAGGGTACAGTTTCCGATGATGTCGGTTAAATTAGTCCGGAAACTGTGCCCTGGGTTGATTTTATACTTCTAATAAAGAATCCAGGGTGCCGTAGCTGTTTAACTGGGTCGCAGGATTAGCCGGGTCCTCGCTCCAGTTGCCGTCAATTACAAAACGATAGCGGTATTTGCCGCTGTCTAAATTTAAACGTTTAGTCCAGCAGCCGTTGGTCTTCTCCATCCGGCTGGTGTCATCGAGCTTCCAATTGTTAAACTCTCCGGCAATAAAGACTTCCTTGGCGTCCGGGGCGTCAACCTTGAGCACAATCTCCGTCATTTTCGGCAGTTCGGCTTTGAGGATCTCGTTCATCCGCTTTTCCATCGCCTTTTCGGCGGTTTTGGTTTCGACAGCGGGAGTTTTTTCGGCAGCCGGAGCAGTTTCCAGGGTGATGATCTCCCGGGAAAGGGAGAAATAATCCTTGGCCCCGCGGCAATATTTGTCGTAAGCCAGGATGTTTAGGCCGGCGTTTTGCGCTTCTTTGAGCTTAACGTTGACGTGGATAATATTAGAGAACATCTTATTGCGGTAGTCGTTTTTGATTTTATCCAGCATGGTAAAAGAGTGCTGGAGGCGGGAATCAAAATTCGCGACCAGAATCTTAAATTCTACCGTGTGGTTTAATCTTTCCGCCACCAGGTTAATGATGCTGGTCAGCTGGCTGACCCCCTCTAAAGAGAACCGGCTGGCTTCAACCGGGATAATGATTTCACTTGCCGCGCGGATGGCGTTAATCGTCAGGATGCCAAGGTTCGGCGGGCAGTCGATCAGGATGTAGTCGTAATCGTTTTTGAAGCCTTTTAAAATATCGTTCAAGCGTGATTCCCGGCCGATCTCGCCGCTTAATTCCTGCTCGAGAGTGCTCAGCACGATGCTGGAAGGCGCGATATCGAAATTGACCCCTAAATTCTGGATGATCTCATCTAATTTACATTTGCGGTTGGCGATTTTCGAAAGCACATTGTAAATACTCAAATCAGCTTTGATATCCAGGCCGCTGGTGGCATGGGCCTGCGGGTCAAGGTCGATTAATAATACCTTACGGTCATTAGCCGCCAGGGCCGCCGCTAAATTAATGGATGTCGTAGTTTTGCCGCAGCCGCCTTTTTGATTTGAGATAGTGATAATGCGCATTTTTAAGTTCTCCTCCTATTTTAGAACTCTAATGTTATCCAGATAAACAATCCCTGATTTTTCACGGGCGTTCCACTGCTCAATGGTAAATGAGAGCTCTTTCATCTGGCTCCAATATTCTTTCCTGCCGAAGCGGCTTAAATTGATTTTGTGGTCAGTCCATTTGTTGGGGATGTCTTTGATGTAAAATTCGCTCTTTTCATTAAAAGAGTTGGTAAATTCAACGCGTAATGAGATGACATCGCTGGGGTTGGTCTTACGGACAGTAAATCCTAAAGCATTATAGTTTGCTAAATTTAAATTTTTGAGATTAATACTGAACATTTCTTTGGTGGCCGGGTCAAAGTTAAAGTTTATCTTGGCGGTGTTATGGTGCAAATACAGCGCGATCTGGCCGGGGCGGTCAGGATGGGTGAATCCCGAATAAGCAATAAAACTGCCTGTGCCCAAAACCATCAGCAGGCCGCTTAGGAAAAGCAGCTGCACTTTTTTAGGATAAGCGCTGAATTTGTTGCGTTTCTTGGATGATTTTAAAGAGGCATCCAGGTAAATATTCGCCAGATGCTCGTAAATTTCTTTCTTGTTCACTTGGCCTTGCTCTTTACTTAGTTTCATTAAACCTCATTCAACTAAAATACAAACGGTTATAGAAGGTTTAAAAAACTAATCGAAAGTTGTATAAAAACGGTTAACTGCTTAGACAACTTATAGCATAAAACCTAAACCCTGTCAAGGGGTTAAGTGCCTTTATTTGGAGGTGTCCGCTTGGGGTGAGATACAACAATTTGTGCCTGTTCTTCGACGGAATACAAGTGATTGTGGTGTCCTTAGGGGTCAGGAAACCAGCGGCTTAGCCAGATACGACGGAGGCTCTTTGTTAATTAGTTGATAAAAGTTGGTTAAATGCAATCTGTAAAGCCGGTCGAAAGAGCCGTCCGGGTCCTCTCCTGCCCACCAAAACCAGTCACTTCCTTCCAGAATATACATTTGTTTTAAGGCAAGTTCGCTTGGTTTTTTAGTTTTAGCCAGCGCCAGGCGAGCGGCACTGAGCCATTCCCAGGCTTTTACTTTTACGGGGTTGCCGATCCATTTGCCGAACTCTCCGTAAATCCAGGAGCCGGCGCTTAGGCGCTTGATTTTATTTTCTGCGGGTTTGATCTTTAAATATTCGCTGACGGTTGTGGTTTTTACAAAATCCGCGCTGCTTAAGCGCCCGTAAAATAAATTCAGGAAATCATGGCCGTCATTGCGGAAGAATTCCCAGGCGTTCTCTCCGTCCAAAGCGATGGTCACGAGAATATCCTTGTCTTTTCCGCCGGAGGCGGATCCGCCTTTGGCGGAAAAAGCCTTATTAATATTCTCAAGATGGTGCATGAAATTATTTACCGCATCCTCCTCTTTCATTTGATGGTAAACAAAGCCGATTAAGTCGGAGAGGTTGCGGTCGCGGAAAACGATATTGAGCTGGCCGTCCTTTCTTTTTAAAAGGTGGGGCTGATAGAGAAGTTTGGTGTCGCGTTTTTTTAATTTCAGGGATTTAAAAAGGATGGCTTCATCGGTGACGATCCATTTGATGCCGGATTGGATGATGTAGGGTAAAATGTGCTCGCTGATGGCCTCCTCCGAAGGCCACATGCCCGCAGGCGCACTCTCAAAGCGCTGCCGGTAAAATTCTACGGCGCTGTCGATTTGGTATTTGGCGTCCAGCGGGTAATTAAATTGTTCCTTGGGGAGGGCGGTTTTTTTGTTGGCCTCTTTGGCGATTGAGGTGTTATAAAGCAGGGGCAGGATCGGGTGGTAATACGGGGTAACGCTGATTTCCATCTGCTGGTTTTGCTGAGCGGTTTTGTAGGCGGGGATGATGCCTTTGAGGATTTGCAGCTGTTGGGCCAGCACGGTTAGCTTATCTTCCTGCGAAAAAAAGCGTTCCTTTAAAACTACTTTTTTCAGTTCCGGGATACTGTTGCGAAATGACGGATCGATCCAGTTTAAATTAAAACAAACCTGCAAGTCCAGGTAATCGGCTAAGTTAAATTCCTGATGGTTGCGGTATTGCTGGTGGAGCTGGTAATAGCGCGGGGAAAAGGCGATCACCTTCTCCGGGTTGATTGAGAAAAAATTGCGCAGGATAAATTCTTTGTCCTGGGCAGTTAACTGTGGCGCGGGTTTGGCGGAAAGCTCGAAAAATTTATCTTTGACCTGGTTCTGGTTGTAGTCTTCGATTTGTTCGAATAATGAAGGCACGACGTTGAAGGTGAGCTTGAGGTTGGGAAATTTTGCGGCGGTTTGCACCATGTCCAGGTAGTCTTTGACCCCGTGCAGGCGCACCCAGGGCAGCTGGCTCTCCTGGGTGAGGAGGTTCTTGTAATACGGCTGGTGCATATGGTAGATAATCGCAAGATGTAACATGGGGTTTATTATACTACAATCTATTCGGGGGACACAATACTTAATTCAAAGCAAAAAAACGAATTAAGTAATGTGTCCCCGGATATCGAATTAAGTAATGTGTCCCCGGATATCCCGGATATCGCTGATTATTATTTTACCGCTGGCCGTTTTTGGCAGCGTGTCAACGAACTCAAATTCCTTGGGCACTTTGTACGCAGCCAAATGCTGATAACAAAATTCCTTTAAGGCTTGAGGATCAACAGCGGTGTGGCTATTTTTTAGCACGATTTTTGCCGCGGCCAATTGCCCGTATTCGGGGTGCGGCTTGCCGTAGACTAAAGACTCTTTGATCAGGGGATGTGAATTTAGGAGGCTTTCAACCTCAAAGGGAAAGATTTTCATCCCGCTGAAATTAATCATCTGTTTGCTGCGGCCCAGGATGAATAAGTACCCGTCTTGGTCCAGGCGGCCTAAGTCTTGCGTGTTGAACCAGCCGCTGGGTGAGGCCTTGCGGCTGGGCTGCCAGGGGCAAAAGTAAGCGTCGAACATCCCCTTGCCTTTAAGCAGTATTTCTCCTACCCCCTCTTTATCTGGATTTGATATTTTTATTTTATAGCCAGGGAGTATTTTGCCTACTGAACCGCGCTTTTGGGGGTCAGCGCTGCTATTGGCAAACGGTAAACCCATTTCGATAATCCCATAGCATTCAGCCAGCTCGAAGCCGAACTTTTGCCTGAATTTTTCGGCAATTTCAAAAGGCAGTTTGACCGCGGTTGAAACCGCCAGGCGCAGGCGGGAAAGCGCCGATTTGGGAATATTTAATGAGGCCAGTAAATGGTAATGCAGGGGTGAGGCGTAAATAAAGGTCGCCTGGTGCCGGGTGAGGTTTTGCAAAAGAGATTGCGGGAAATTCCGGTTGCTGATAATGATGGTTGCGCCGCGGCGCAGGAATAAAAGTATCGTGACGACGAAATGAAAACTCATCGATAGTACCCAGATAATCTGCTCGCCGGGATTAATGTTTAATCCCTGATTAGCGGCAAGGGTCCGTTGCATAATTGATTTATGCGAGAGCACTACCCCCTTATTTGTGCCGGTAGTGCCGGATGAAAAACGGATAAAGGCCGGGTTAATTTTATAAAAGCCTTTGGGGACCTGGTTTTTGTTGACGGTGAACTTGTGGAGATAAATTTTTTCAAAGACCCGGCAGGCGCATTCTTTAGGGTAACTCCCCTGCTCGAAGATCAGAAAGTTTATGCTTATTTCACCGATCAAAGCGTTGATTTCATCAGGGCTTGAACCAAAGGGCACCGGCACAATTACCGCTCCCAGCTTAAGCGCGGCTAAACTTAAAATAATATAGTCGGCGCTGTCCTGGCAGAGCAATGCCACCCGGTTAAAGCGGGATACACCCATCTGCTTTAACTTTTTAGCGGCTGTATCGGTGGCCGCCAATAATTCGGCGTAAGTGAGAATCCTCTCTTCGTCGATAATGGCGATGCGCTTGAGGTGCTTTTTGGTTTCTTTTTTGATTACTTGAACAATATTATTCATTTTATAAATGGTCGATATGAGCTTCAAATTCGCAGGACAATAGTATTCGGGGGACACATTACTTAATTCGTTTTTTGTTTTGAATTAAGTAATGTGTCCCCCGAATTCCCCGAATTCCCCGAATTCTTTGGTAGATAGTCCCGGTAAATCAGCTGTAGTGAAATAATGTATTTGGTGCCCCGGATAATCGCGCGCAGGAAATCGCGAAATGGCACTTTAATCCGGTTGACCCGCAAAGGATTAGCCCTAAGGGCCAAGTCGGTTAAGCGGGCAAACCGGCGGTAAAACTTTTTTAAGGGCATACGCGTGGGCAAGATCGTATGCATGCAATCATAATAATAATATGGATCACAGATAAATCTATCTTTATTTTCCTGCCAGAAGGCAGTCCCCGGTGACGGAGATAATACGGTAAAAGATAATTCCGCCGGGCAGAGCTTGAGAATCTCATTTTCCAGGCGTTTAAAATCATCTTCCGTAAAATTCGGGTGTACGATAAAGGCCGCATGCAGGGTAATTCCGATCTCTTTAAGGATGGCAACGGCTTTACGGTTGGTTTCAACCGGCAGGCGTTTTTGATATTCGACCAGTTTATCGTCATCCATACTCTCTAAGCCGACGTAGACCGTGCTTAATCCGGCCTGCCTCCAGAGTTTAAATATTTCCGGGTGATTAACGATCGTATCGCTCCTGGTCCAGCTGACGTATTCTTTTTTGATTCCCCGTGCCATGAGCAGTTCGGCGATCTTGCGGCAGCGAGCGGCGTTTAAAAACATCTCATCGTCCAGAAAGTAAATATATTCTTCTTTTAATCCCGCCAGTTCATTCACTACATCTTCCGGTTCACGCTGCAGGTATTTACGGTGCATCAGATGATGGATAACACAGAACGAACAGGAAAATGCGCAGCCGATCGATGTGCGCAGGCTGGCGACCTGTGGGAAAAGAGTTTTTAACCTGCCGGTATTGCTTGAGGTCCAGACGCAGAAATAACGGTGACGCTGGACCAGGTCCCGGCGGGGCTGGGGGATTTTTTCAATTGCGGGGTATTCCGGAGGAGGCTGTTGGGCTTTGGCGGCAAATTCCGCATCCCGGGTGGAAAGTACTGCCTCCCCGAAAGCTAACGGTTCCTTAGCTTTGAAGCGCCGAACAATCTCTCTTAGGGCCGTGCCTCCTTCTCCGCGCACGATAATATCAACCTGGCTATTGGCAAAATCTTTGGGTAATAAGGTAGCATGAATGCCGCCGGCAATGGTGATAATCCGGGGGTTGGTGTTTTTGGCGATTTGCGCCAGCTTTTTGATCGCCGAAAGGTTGGTGCTGTAGCCGGTAAAGCCGATGATATCCGGTTGCCAGTTTTTAACGGTTTTTTCGAAGATGCCGAACTGGTCTTTTTTCTCAAGGCCCAGATCCAGTATTTTTACCTCCTCCTGCGGGCTTAGTCCGCCGGCGACGATCTCTAATTCTAAGGGTTCCAGATGAAGGAATCCTTCCTGCAGGCGGATTGGGACTAAGAGCTGGGCATGCGGCTTGACCAGTAAAACCCTAAGGGGAACGTTTCTGTCTGAGCCAGGGGAGAAACGTCCCCCTTCCTGGGTAGGTTTAAAATCGCTTTTAATCTTTAAAAATGCCGGCAGATTCAGGATAAGGCGGTGAAAGCTGTCAGGAGAAGAAAAGCAAAGTGGGGTAAATTTAAGGATCCAGGATTTGCTGGTATAGAATTGCCGGATGAATTGTTTGTAGAGATATTCCAGGCGCGCTTTTGAGGCAATCCCCTTGGGGACAAAAACAAAATTAAGGCAGTTCATCAGCTCCCACTTTTCTTCAAACTCACCCTCCTGCCTGATATTTTTATAAATCGGCGAGCCGGGGAATGGGGTAAATTTGGTCATATTCATATCATCAAGCTTAAGTTCGTGAATAAAGCGGGTGGTGGTTTGGATGGTACTTTCTGTTTCTCCGGGCAGGCCCATGATAAAAAGGCCTTTGGCCCGCAAGCCGGCGCGGTGAATTTTATCGACTGCGGCTTTAAAGCCCTGCGGGTCAGTATTGGTTTTATGCCTTTTTAAAATCTCCGGGTCGCCTGATTCGATGCCTAAGCTCACCATCCAGCAACCGGCGGATTTTAAAAGTTTAAGCAGTCCGCTATCAAGATGATTGACATGCGCGGAGCAGTTGAAAGTCATACCCAGCGGCTTGTTTTTAAGCAGGCAACAGAGTTCAACGATCCTTTCCCGCTTAAAGGTAAACAGGTCGTCGTAGAAAAAAATATGCCTGACCCCGAAATCCTTCTTTAAATAGCGCATTTGTTCATAAAGGTATTGGGCGCTGTTAAAACGAAAGCTCTGCCGGTAAACCGAGCGGTCGCAGTAGGTGCATTGGTAAATGCAGCCGCGGCTGGAGATAATAGAGGCTACCGGAGCAGCCGGGTAGTTAAACAGCGGACCGTCAAAACGTTTAGGGAAGCCTTCGAGTAATGAGTAAGCCGGAAAAGGCAGGGTGTCTAAATCAGATAAAACGGTTTCCGGGGGATAACCGCAGGCTAATTTCGCCGTCGCCTCCTCCCCCTCGCCGCAAACCAGATAATCGATCAGGGGAAATTTTTCCAGGATGCTTTCTTTGAGCGCTGAAACATGCACTCCGCCAAAAACAATTTTGATTTGGGGAAAACGGCTTTTGATCGTTTCGGTTAAGGCATAAGCGTTGAGAAAATTAGAGGTGACTGCGCTAAAGCCGACCAGGTCTGGCTTGAATTCGTCGATAAGGTCAATAATTTTAGTTTGATGCAGCCCGGCCGGGGGATTTTGCGCGTCGTAAATTTTTACCCGGTGGCCTTTGGATAAAAGATAGGCGGCAATGGAGAGGATGCCGATCGGCGCCAGGCGGATCGCCAGGTTCGTGCGGTCAGGCATCCCTTCTACCCAATTTGAACCGGATGGATTAATTAAAAGTATTTTCATTTTTTATTAAGATTACGGCGATTAGAAGCGAAACGGGGGACACATTACTTAATTCCCGTGCTTGCGGAATCGAATTAAGTAATGTGTCCCCGGAATTAAGTGTAATCTCCGTAATCACTGTTCAATTAATTTTTCCGCTTGATTCCCGGCTGCTTCGCCTAAATAAATACAGGTTCCCATTACCCGGGTTGAAGCTAAGGCCAGTGAGGTTGCAGATAGGCATTTACCGGTAGCCATCAGGTTATGCACATTAACGGATTGAAGGCAACTAAGCGGGATCTCATAGAATTGACGGGGTTTTAAATAACTGATCTTTTGGCCCAGCTTTTGGCTCCAGAATTCAATCGGCCAATAGCCCCTGGCTGCGGCCGAAGTAAATTTTCTGCCACCTAGTATCTCCTTTTCGGTGAGGATGTGCTTACCCAGCAAGCGTAAACCTTCCCGTTCATGGACCATCGCAGAAATGTGGCTGATCCGTGAGTTTTTAAATTCCGGTAAATTTTTACGTAACAATGAATAAACCAGTCTGCAATAGTGTTTTGTCACTGCACTGCCCCGGAAACGGTTTGAAGCAGGCAAGTTTATTTTAATCGTTCCGGATTTTCTGTCTTGTGCATAATAAAAATTAGTAAATTTAAGGTAAGCCGGAAGCTTCTTTTGCTTGGCCGCGCTAGCTAGTAGATAAGGAATCTTAATCGGCAATAAGCTGTTTTGATCCTTTATTCCGGTGATTTCAAAGGTGAATCCAGCCAGGGGCCGGGTTTTTAAAGGCGCGAGGCGGTATTTTGCTTTGCTGAGTTTGATTACGGAGCCGCTGCCGGTAGCATCAATTACTGCTTTGGGGGCAAAGTTAAGCCGGCCTGATTTGCCCTGGGCCTGAAGCGATGTAATAAAAGCCCCTCTTCTTTTGACCCGGTTGATTTGGGAATGATAAAAAACCCGTAAATGTTTTTCCTGCGCAATGAGCTTATGCAGTGTGGATTTTAAATCCTGCGGACGGCAATGAAATACCGGAAGTTTCCCCAGGGTAGTGAAGCGATTTTGCGGGTTAAGTTTCTTTAAGGTAGAAATGATCTCCCCGGCGATGCCGGTGTTTTTCGGATATAACCCGCAGATATAACGGTGGCGGCAGTCAACGGCCAGCCCCCCTAAAAAATCATTTTTTTCGATCAGGGCGGTAGAAATCCCTTTGCGGCTGGCGGCAACTGCCGCGGCAATCCCGGAGATACCTGCACCGGCAACCAGCAGATCGCAAAAAACCTTTTTACTCTTCATCGGCAATGGCGCTAAGGCCTTCGGTAATTTGCTTTACCTGTGGACCGCTAAGCAGGCCGTCGAAATATGAAAGCGTGATATTTAATTTATCTTCGAACTGATTGAAGTAAATGCCTAATCCGGGAGGCTTAGGGGTGCGGGGTAAGTGAAAGATATTTTCGACTTTATGCTCCAGCAGTTTAGACTGCTGGCAAGCGTTATTTAAGAAAGAGAAAGAAAATGAAGCAAAGTGCTTTTTAGAGAGCAGGCGGAGAAAGAAATCCGTCAGCGGTAACGGGACAATGCGCAGGAGGAAACCGGCATTGGTAATTGCCTCCGGGAGCTTAGTTTTAACCTGATCGTACATCTGTGTTTTTATTTCGGTTAAAAGATAGCCCAGGTCATCGGCTTTAGCGGCGGAGATTTTAAAAATGAAAAATGAAAAATGATTAAAGAGTACTTTTTTTTGCGCTTCTTCCTGGGTGCGGGTATCCATCGGCACCGGGATCAGGTAAAAATCACCCGGGATATTTTTTTCCTGAAAAATGCCGTGCATAACCTGTATTGTTTTAGCCAAGGCATAAGGCATGAGCATCAGGTATCCGGCTTGAGTAAAAGCGGCATCGGTAAAACGCCTGGCTTTTTGGCTATTTAAGTGGACAGTCACAAACCGGGCCGGTTCGTTTTTTAAGTTAAACGGTAAAGTGCGGTTGGTGGTTTTAGCCAGGCCGATGAGAAACCGGTTGACTGCGCGGCCGGCTAATAATTTTTCTTTCCAGCGGTTCAGGTGATGCGGGTTGCTTGAAGCAATCTCCGGCATTTTTCGGTTCTGATAATACTGTTGGAAGAGGTTCAGGAAAGCCTCTGCCCCTTTGGCGTCCAGAATGCGGTGGTCAAAGACCATCCCCAGAAAACTTCTTTGGCCGGTATTGACCAGGGTAAAGATCAAATGCTCCCTTTTATTTTTAAAGGGGGCGTTGACCAGGGCAGCCAGGGGCGTTAAGTATTGAGAATCATCATCAACGTTTACGGTATAGACCCAAAAAGGGAGCATTTTTTTGTTGCCGGGGGATTTCCAGTAAGGACAGAGGTTTAGTGCGCGGCCGGTGAAGCCGTGCAAGAGCGGAATTTTTTGGATAAAGTTGTAGAGTTGTTCTTCCAGCAACTTGTCATGGGGTGTGTTTTTTAACTCCAGAACGACTTCCGAATGGTTGCCGATTCCGGATTGCGCTTTGCCGGTGTAATCAATCGAGTTGATTATCCAGTCGATGCCGGTGAGATATCTTTTCATGCTATTGGGCGCAAATGCGCGCACAGAGCGATCGGATAGTCTTAAAGTCTTCGGCTTGCAGGTTTGAATCCATCAATTTGATCTGGAACTCTTTTTCGATAAAAACCAGAAGTTCCACAAAACTTAAGGAATCCACCCCTAAGGTATGCAGGGGAACCTCCGGTTTTATCTTTTGGCTATCAATCGCAAGAATAACGGCAATCTGCCGGATAAGTTTATTTTCGACTTCGTTTGCGTTTAAATGCATGTTTTAGAGAGATTTTAGAACAAGATTACAGAGATTAAAAGGCAGATTACTGAAATTAAATCCGATGCTGCTAATCTCCGTAATCTTGTTTTCAATCTCTGTAATCAGGCCTTCTGGCTTAAGCGACTTTTTTCCCGCATTGAGAACAGAAAACCACATCCTTTTCAAAAGGCCTGCCGCATCCGGCGCAGGTAGGCTTAGGTTCCTCGGGGGTTTCATCATCAATTTCCGGAACCGGCTCCCGTAAAACAAGTTTAATCTTACCGACGAAGAGATCGGTGATCTTTTCCATATTGGTAAAGAGTAATACCGCCAGCCGCGCTAAGATCAGTAAACTGATAATCAGAAAGCCGACATGGTAGCTGTCGATCTCGCGCCGCCGTAAGATGTGTTTGGCGATGCGGTAATATATTTTGTAGGCGACAATCGAGGTGCTTAAGATGACGATCCATTTGCCGATTTTCATCGCTTTGGGGAAATTAATCACTTCGTAATTGCGGTCCAGGTGCAGGCCGAATTTCATCAGAAATACCAGAATGATGGCATTCACCGCGCCGATAGCGACATCCATCACGGTTAAACCGGTGCTAAAGAATTCATTCTTATCAAGCACTAAAACCTTGGAAACTAAAAACCTAAACAGGAACATGATCCCCAGGACAATGCAGAGCTTGACTACCTGCATTCCCAGGTCATTGATCAGCTTCTCGCTTTTGTTCATGATCTTTGCCTCCTTGCTGGAGCCCGCTTTTTAAGGTAGAGCGGACAGGTTAAAACAACCGGATGATTAATTCCTCTTGGTTACAATTATACCGCAAACAAGCGATCTTGTGAACTGAAAAAATATGATCAGCGGTTAAAATATTGAGTTGGTGCGGGTTGTCGGTAACCGGGTTGGGGTAAAGTTTTTGGTGTTTGATGGTTAAGGCGCCAACCAGAGCGCTAAAACTGCTTAGGGTGAGCATACTGCCGAAAATCGGCGCGTAAGCGGCAAGCGGGGTTTGGCGGTTCAGGCGGCCGTAAGGCTCTTCGCTGCCGCAGGTACCGTCGCTATCCAAAATATAAAGGTCAGCGTTTTGGCTCACATCCGGCAGGCCGGAGATGGAGCAGTATTTTTTATATTTTGGGTCATTGGCCAGCAGAAAAAACGCGCTGCCTTCGCCGGGGACGGCTTGCGGGTTTTTAGCGCAGTGAAAAGGCTTAATTTTTCCGTCGGCGGCAAGGTTTAACTTTTGGCTGCAGATGTATTCCATAACTTTACCTACCTGGTCAACGCTGCCAACTAAAACGAAGTCGCATCTTTTCTCGCTTAACCATGATTCTGCCAGGATAATTGCCTGTTGGAAGGAATCGGAAAACTGGGTCATCGTCAGCGTGGGGCCGCGGGTTTGCAGGTTTAAGGCGATGTAGGAAGCCGCGGCATTATGCACGGAGTGTGAGAATAGCGTCGGGGAAACTGCTCCGTCACCGTAGGTTAAAATGTCATCGAGGAAGCTGAAGGTGGTGGCGTGCGGGCCCAAGGCAGTGGCGAGGATAATGCCGATGCGGTTTTTAGATGCGGGGGGAATGCCGCTGTCGGTGAGGGCGTCATAGGCGGCGAGGGTGGCCATTTTGGTAAAGTTATCCGCGCGGCGGGCTTCTTTGAGGGCATCTTTATCGGTGAGTGCTTCTTTAGGCACGCGGTAGGCTGATTCGGAGGGCTTGGCCCATCCTTGGGTTAAGGCGTCCTCCAGGCATTTAAGCCCCCTTCCGCGGTTAAAAACTATCCCCATTCCTGCGATATACATTTTTTATTCCGGGGACACATTACTTAATTCGCGATTTTGTATTGAATTAAGTAATGTGTCCCCCGAATTCTCCGAATTCATTGGTTTACGGCCAGGTTTTTGCTTGGTTAAAATTCTATCTGTTAATTTTTCAATATTTCTAATAAAATCGCTGTCACCAAGGGGCCTTCCGGTGTTAGCATGTTTATCAAAAAGGTGTTGTTTAGACGCATCCTCTTGGGAAAGAAAATATTTCCAGTCTTTAATTTCGGAGATCAGGAAATTGTTATCCAATAAAGGATCGATTTTATTAAAAACATGGGCTAGCGCGCTTGACCACTGAT
>JAGVOR010000040.1 GCA_020052635.1 Candidatus Omnitrophota bacterium | reverse complement strand
TAAGTTGGTAGTTTGGCTTTTAAAATTAAGCGGCGGTAACCTCTGAGGATGAAAGTATAAAAATCGGCCGTCGATGCAGAAGAGCCAGACAATGCCGGGACAATGAAACCGAACGGCGCTCGTCTTTACATAGCTTCTCAAAGAAATTATTATAGTCATTCAGCACACTGGCTAAATCCCGGTAACCCAAAATATGCTTACTATATTTAGCCTCTTCATATTTAACGGAAAAATTCAAAAAGACGTTATTTTCCAGGGCAAATTTCTTTCTTGCCAAGGACGCGTAAAAAAGCGGAAAAGTATAGGCATCGTAACGTAAGCCAAAAATCGTCACTAACCGCGTAGCATTTTCATACAACTCAATGATCATCCGGCGCGGATCATACTGTAAAGCCCGCAAGCGCCGGCGCTGATTATCTGCCGCTAAATACAAACCGGCAAAAACGCTGAGTAAAATCAGCAATAAAACCAGCAAGATTTTAGCCAACAGCCAAAGCAGCCAACCTAAGGTTAGAATTACTTTAATATGCGAAGGGTTACTTTTTAAGAAAGAATATTCCGCCACTACTTCAGTTTTTCCAAACTTAAGCGCCCTGACCTCACCCTTATCCACCTTTACGCAAGGTTTAGCGCCCAAGGTACTCCAGGTAACCAGCTCCGTAAGATTGCGCTGAGATTTATCATAATAATTTCCCATCACTTTAAGCTTAGCCTTTCCGTCGCAGGAAATTTTCAGGCTTTCCGGAGTTAATACCAGCGCCACTAACCGGGGGCCGCCGACGGCGATTCTGGCGTATTCGCTGCGCACTCCCTTAAATTCCACAAAAGCATTAGTTTGGCCTACAGAAGCAGTGCTGACATTGCCTGCCGATACCTTAGCAATCGCCGGATTCAGCGTGTGCCATTCACCTAAAACCGTTACATCGGATGAACTACCATCATCATAAATACCGGTTGCGGAAAGCTTACTTTCTTCACCCAAACCGATCTCGATAAGTTTAGGAGTAACTAAAATAGTCTTAAGCTCTTTTTTATCGACCAAAAAGTCTTTCTTTAATTTATTGACATTCTCCTGGATCCCCATCAACAGGCTGTCGGGATCATCACTCTGCCGGGAACTAAAAGATGAACTTGCACCGCCAGGACCGCTCTTGTTGGTCACGATAACTTTAACCGGCAGGCTTTCTACGCCATCCTTGCTTGCGGTTACCTCCGTCACCCCTTCCTCCCTGGCAAAAAAATAACCGTTCTTATGCGATTCCAGTATTTTCTGATTACTAACTCTCCACTGTACGCTTGGCGTTAACTCCTCGATATTATTATTATAATAAGTCCCGAAGGCCCGCATACTCAGGCTGTTATCCAGCATTACTACCATCACCTCCGGCAAAACTAAAATATGCTTTAACCTTGATCCGTTAGGATCAGGCTGATCCTTAAGCTGTACGCGCTGGATATAACTCTTTACCTCTTCGTATTCAGCTGCAACTTCCGCTTCCTTACCCCGCTCGAAAAAATATATCCGGTTAGCCTCCTGCTGATCCCAGGTTAATCTGGGGCGCAACCGCATCAGCCAGACCGCTTTCTGACTGATATCCCTCACGGTATAGCGGTTTAAATCAACATCGAAAAATGTACCTAAAGCCAAAAAATCAATCAATCCCTCCGGAGTAGCCGTCGGCCGATAAGGCAATAAGTCTATGCTCACCAGTTTTTCTTTCCCCTGCTGTTCGGCGCCTTCGGATTGCTTAATCTCCAGGGCAAGCGGGTTACTCAAAAGCTCATTATAAACCGCCAGAGCCGAATATTGCCCGGTTTTTTTAGGCATAATTACTCCCGGGCTGGTAATCTTGGCGCAGGACGGTTGGTCAAAAGCCAGTTGCACCTCTTGAGTAATTTCCCGGATCTCCTCATCGGGAAGAATGAGGAAAGCTTTAAACTCTAAAGGTATACCGACAAAACCCACAACTGCAGCGGGGAACAATAATATACTTGGCTTATCCGAGAAGCTGACGAAAAATTCACTCGGGCTGTTATAATACCAAAGCCCCTCACCGCGGGAAGCCGGGGGGCCGAAGGTCTGATAAGCCTTCATTCGGTCTAACCCTAAAATCACCTTACCCTTGCTGGTTATGAGCTCCCGGTATTTAGTCTCTGCTAATCCCCCGGAGGCGGATAGAAGAATATTGGCTGCCAATAAAAAAATTAAACACTTTGTATTTTTCATCGGTTTGATTATTCTAACTCTTGCTTAATTGCCTGCATCGTTTGCTTATTTATATCTTCAACCGCATAGATTTTCTGATCTTTACTTACCGATCCTTTATACGCCGCCCTAACCCTGCACTGGCCTGCGGATAGCACATGAAGAAAATTAAATTCATCGACTACCGCCACCCGGGGGTCTGATGAAAACCATTCCACATCACTGCTTAATTCCTTAATGTAGCCTTTTTGGTATGTGGCAATCACCTTTAAAGGCATCGTCGATCCCGCAGATACTACCAGCGAGGGAGATAAAATATAGATCTCCCATTGCGGGTTACTTTCCTCCTGCAAACCATACTGCAACTCTTCTAATTCTTTCTCCTCGGATTCCGGGTTACTTTCCTCCTGCTCCGGGAGGCTGCTTTCTGTATTTAAGATTTCTTTCAATTCCTCGATTATTTCTTCAACCTCTTCCGGATTATCGCTTTTACGCATCTCTTCCAATTTTTCCTTTAGCGCTTCGGCTTTCTTCTTATCCTGCTGGCTTAGCTCTTCTATTTTGGTTAAAATATCAGCCAAAGCCTTGCCCATAATGAACTGCTGTTTAATTTCCGCAGCCTGGTTGATTTTTTCATTTATCTCACTGATCTCTTCTGCCTCCTTAGCCGTAAGTTCTTTTTTATCCAGGAGGGATTTCAATATCTCTTCCAGCTTCTTAACCTCCTCCAGCATTTTAGACTTCTCTTGAGGGCCCTGGGAAGTATTGGCGTT
>JAGVOR010000160.1 GCA_020052635.1 Candidatus Omnitrophota bacterium | reverse complement strand
GGGGCCAATCTTAACGCGATGCTGGGTAAAGCGCGCCCGGGAGACCTTGGTTTTGACGTCGTGCACATTAATTTACATAAGACTTTCGCTACTCCGCACGGCGGAGGGGGGCCGGGATCCGGGCCGGTAGGGGTGAGTGAAGAGTTGGTTGAGTTTTTGCCGATCTCCAGGGTAATCCGCAGGATTGATGGAACGTATGCCTTAGATTATAATTATCCTAAATCTATCGGCTACATTGCCCCATTCTACGGGAATTTCGGAGTGATCCTTAAAGCCTATGCTTATATTCTGGCTTTAGGCAAGCAGGGTTTGATTGAGGCGGCGGAAATTGCCGTACTTAACGCTAATTATTGTTTGGCGCGGCTTAGAAAATATTATGATCTGGCTTTTGATAAAACGTGCATGCATGAATGCGTATTTTCCGCATCGCGGCAGGCTAAAAACGGAGTGCATGCGCTGGATATCGCCAAATACCTGATTGACCGGGGGTATCACCCCCCGACGATATATTTCCCGTTGATTGTTAAAGAAGCATTGATGATTGAGCCTACGGAAACCGAATCCAAGGAATCCCTGGACGCTTTTATCGAGACGATGATTAAGATTGCCCGCTTAGCCGATGAGGATCCTGTTCAGGTTACTCAAGCGCCTTTAGAGATGCCGATTAAACGCCTGGATGAGGTGAGGGCAGCGCGAATGCCTGATCTTTGCTGGAAAAATCCGCAGAAATAAAATGAAAGAATTCCGCCTTATCCGCTCCTCAAGCCTTGGGGCATTAAGGAACATGGCTTTGGATGAAATAATTTATCGGCGTTATTTGGGGGATGGGGTAGGGGTTTTGCGTCTTTACCGCTTTGCCAAACCCGCTTTTACCTACGGATTCCGGCAGGAGCCAAAGGATTTACTGGATTTAGCGGCTTGTTCTGCTGACGGGGTGGAAGTAGCTAAAAGAATTACCGGTGGTGGTCTGCTTTTTCATGATGATGAAATAACCTATAGTTTTGTTTGCGCAAAATCCGATACGGGTGAGCCTAAAGCAGTGTTTGTTGATTACCGCAGTATTTGCCGGTTTCTGATTAGTTTTTATGAGTCGCTGGGGTTGCATCCGGGTTTTGCCCGGGAGCATCCGGATTTTGAATATAAATCCGCGCCCCATGAAATCTGCAGCGCTGCGCATGAAAAATATGATATTGTGGTTTCCGGCAGAAAAATCGGCGGCAATGCTCAAAAGAGAAACCGCCAGGCGGTCTTTCAGCATGGGTCGATTCCCTGCCGGATAAATTGGGAGATGGCGTCTAAGTATCTTAAAATCCCTGCCGTTGAATTATCAGCCGGCGTGACAACTTTAGGTAATGAATTAATCACGGTTCCCCCGAGAGAAATTTTGGAACAAAAGTTGATTAATGCTTTTAGTTCGGTTTTTAAGGTGAACTTTGCGGAGGAAGAGCGATTTGATGATGAAGCCGGCGTGGTTGCGTAAAAAAATTAATCTCAAAGATTGTGCGGCGACCAAGCAGATGTTATCCGGGTTAGGGTTAAATACCGTTTGCGAGCAGGCGATCTGTCCTAACCTGAGCGAGTGTTTCGCCCGCTCAACCGCTACATTTTTGATTTTAGGAAAAAACTGTACACGCAACTGCTCGTTTTGTAATATTCAAGAAGCTAAGCCTTCACCGCCGGACTTAGATGAGCCCAGCAGGGTTTTGCAGGCAGTAAAGCGTCTGGGTTTAAAGCATGTCGTGATCACCAGCGTGACCCGGGATGATCTGGTTGACGGAGGGGCCGGTGTTTTTGCTGATACGGTAAGATTGATCCGGCAAAGTTTGCCGCAAGCAAGCATTGAACTTTTGATCCCGGATTTTTTAGGTTCTTTAACTGCGCTTAGGGCAGTGGCGCTAAGCGGGGCGCAGATTATCGGCCATAATTTGGAAACCGTGCCTTCGCTTTATCCGGCAGTACGCCAGAAGGCAAATTATCAACGTTCTCTGGATGTTTTAGGTTTCTTCAAGCAGAGGGCCACGCTGATTAAAACTAAATCCGGCTTGATGCTGGGTTTAGGGGAGACTGAGGATGAGGTATTATCGGTGATGCGCGATCTACGCGGTGCCGGGTGCGATTTTTTAAGTATCGGCCAATATTTAGCGCCAAGCCACAGGCATTATCCGGTTAAGGAATATATTGCTTTGGACAAGTTTGATGATTATGCGCAAGCGGCAAAAGCGTTAGGTTTTTTGCATGTGGAAAGCGCCCCATATGTGCGTAGTTCTTATCGGGCGGCAGATTATTTATCCTAAAAGAAAGAGAGTTTGAGTTATGGCAAAAGTTAGCATGGATGTACGCTTGCTGGAGGTAAGCCAAAATGCCATTTCCCTGATTTATGCGGCTTGCCGGCAATGTTATTCTGAAAAATTTTCCGCGGACATCTTTTCTGATCCGGCGGCAGATCCAAAGAAGCAGGAGGAATTTGTAAAAAGCGTAGTTTCATCCGGGCACTTAAGCCCGCTGGAGCATGTAAAATTCAGCTTTGCCATTGCGGGAGTCTCGCGGGCGTTGACTCACCAATTGGTGCGTCACCGGCTGGCTTCTTATTCCCAGCAGAGCCAGCGCTACGTTAAAGAAAAAGATTTTGATTATATTATCCCTCCGTCGATTGCGCGCAATAGCGTAGCCCGGGCTGAATTCGAAAAGTTGATGGTCGAGATCCAGCAAAGCTATACTAAATTGCTGGATCTTTTGGCCCAGGATAATTTAAGCGGCGAGTCGGCTAATCAGGATGCGCGTTTTGCCCTGCCGCAGGCAGCGGAAACCAAAATTGTGGTAACGATGAATTGCCGGGAGTTGTTACATTTTTTCCAGCACCGCTGCTGCGTGCGCGCGCAATGGGAAATTCGGCAATTAGCAGAAAAAATGCTTGAGCTCTGCCATAAAGAGCTGCCGGCAGTTTTTACTTCGGCCGGAGCCAAGTGTGAAGAGCTGGGTTATTGTCCTGAGGGAGAAAAATTTTGTTGCGGTAAATACCCGCCTAAAAACTTGATTTCTCTGAATCTGAATAAATAATGAAAAGTAATAGCTTTGTCGAGCGTACCATTATCGGGGGGTTGTCATTTTTAAAGGATGCAATCAGTGCCCAGGATTATGCTTTGAAAGCCGGTTTTTTGCAATCGCTGGACCCCGGGGCTAAAATAATTACTTTTCTGTTATTGATTCTCCAGGCTTTGTTTTCGACAAGAATATCAACTTTATTCTGGTTGTATCTGTTCTGCCTGGCTTTGGCCTTTTTCTCTAAAATAAATTTATGGTTTTTTTTAAAGCGTACCTGGATCTTTATCCCGCTGTTTTCTTTATTTATCGCCATACCGGCACTTTTCGGGCCGGGTGATCCCTGGTTAATTGTGAACTTAGCGGGGGCAAGGCTGATTATTACTCGTCAAGGATCTTTCGCTGCGGCAATCTTTGTCATCCGTTTGCTTACCTGTTTATCCTGGGTGGTGCTTTTAGGTTTGACGACCAAACATTTCGTCTTGCTTAAGGCGCTAAGGATTTTTGGGATTCCGCAGATTTTTATTATGGTTTTAGGAATGACCTACCGTTATATTTATCTTTTTATCGGTATTGTCCAGAATACATATCTGGCGATTAAAAGCCGGATCGGTTGCGGAGTAAAATATCAGCCGGGGCAGGAGATCGTGGCCTGGAATATTGCCGGATTATGGTATCGTTCAGTCGGGATGAATGAAGAGGTTTATAAAGCGATGCTTTCCCGCGGCTGGAGCGGGCAGGCCTTAAGTTGGGATGAATTTAAGCTGCGAGCTAAAGACGGCTGGTGGTTTCTTTTAGTCGGGGTACTTTTATGGATAATTTGGTTTTTGAAATAAAGGATGTTCATTTTTCTTACTTAAGTAAATTTCCCGCCCTCTGTGGGATCAGCCTGGGTATCAAGCAGGGGCAGAAAATCAGTATTGTGGGGGCAAATGGCTCCGGTAAATCAACTTTTTTGCAGTTGCTGGACGGCCTGATTTTCGCTGACCGGGGTACGGTTAATTTCTATGGGAAAAGCCTTTCCCCTAAAGCCTTCATTGACCTTAAATTTTCCCGGGAGTTTAGGCAGAGCGTGGGATTTATTTTTCAGAATTCCGATGTTCAATTGTTCTGCCCGACGGTTAAAGAGGATATTGTTTTCGGGCCCCTGCAGTTAGGCTTGCCAAAAGATATTATTCAAGGCCGTTTGGATAAACTTTGCGCTGCTTTAAAGCTTGATGGGTTGTTGGATCGCCCGCCGTATCAATTAAGCGCCGGAGAGAAACGCAAGGTAGCGATTGCTACTACTTTAATCAGCGAGCCGCAGGTGTTGATCCTTGATGAACCGACGGCCGGGCTGGACCCGTTGACTACCCGGGTGATTATTGATTTACTGGTCCGAGAAAACGAATCCGGCAAAACGATTATTACCGCTACGCATGATTTGCACATTGTAGAAGAGATTTCTGACCTGGTCTATGTTTTTGGCCAGCAAAGATCAATTGTTAAGCGGGGGCCGGCCGAAACGATTATAAATGATGCGGCGCTGCTTGAAGCAAACAATCTGGTGCATATTCATAGCCATCGGCATAAAGATAAAGTACATGCTCATCCTCATTTGCACTCAGAGCACCGCATTGGTGAGCATTAATTGAAATAAGAAAGGGTAGGGGCGGATGCCTGAAGAAAAAGTGTTTTTTACGCAACTGAAAGGCCGGCAGAAGTTTTTACGCTTGTTCGGAGACTCAAGTAAAGTTAAAGGTTTACGCAGCGGATATGTAATTTTAAAACCCAAAGAATCAGTTGGCCAGCATAACACCGGGCCTTGCGAAGAAGTAATTTTAGTAATTTCAGGTTCCGGTTTAGTCAACTATGGAAAGAAAAGTGAGCTTAAGGTTAAGAAGAATTGCTTTGTTTATATCCCGCCTGGCATACCGCACAATGTTATTAATACCGGTCGAGTTCCGCTGAAATATGTTTATTCGGCTGCCCGAGTTTAAATTGGCCGGCCTCACCAGCTATTTTAAACCGAAAAATGGAATATGTTTACGGGTTTAGATGGTTTAGGTAAAAATGCCTTGTAATACAGACGGATAGGAGTAGAATAAACCTGTTAAAAAGTAAGATACTTTTAGGCAATAGTCTTTTAGGGGGGCGGGTTGGCGAAAGTATCTATGGAAGCTAAAATAAAAAGAAAAGTTTCGATCAAGAAAAAGATAGCCGTATTTATTCTGCTATCTTTTTTTATTGTGGGGGTTTTAGGATTAAGTTTAATATACTGGAATGAACATAAACTTTTATTTAAGACGATCAGTCGGGATAATCTGTTATTGGTTAAGGCGCTGGCCGATGCGATGAACAGGATTCTTACCAGGGAAATAAGGAGCACGCAAACATTTATGACCTCTTCAGAGCGCGTGCTTAAGGTTAAAGAATATAACTTAAAATATGCCGGAATGAGTGATGAAGCAAAGGATGCGTATTTTAAGCAGATGGATCGCCGGTGGGAGAAAGTCCCGGATAATGATGCCGTAATTGCGGAATACACTAAAAGTGCCGTTGGGAAGCGCCTGAAAGAGATAGTGGAAAATGATCCGAGTATCGCAGAAATCTTTATAACCGATAAGTACGGTGGATTAGTTGCTGCTTCAGACAGGACAAGCGATTTTTACCAAGCGGATGAAGAATGGTGGCAGAAATCCTTTGATAATGGCAAGGGAAGCGTTTTTGTGGATCGGGTGGGATTTGATGATTCGAGCCAGTCATTGAGTATAGCCATAGTTTCGCCGATTAGGGATGAATCAAATGCAGTGGTCGGTGTTTGTAAGAATGTTTTGGAAATCAACCGGTTATTTGAGCCGCTTAGAAATTTTCATTTCGGTATTAGCGGCCATGTCGCGCTTGTCGATAAGCAAGGCGAATTTATATTCCATCCGGGCATTAAACCGATGGCTGCTAAGCTTCAGCACGGGGTTATAGAAAAGTTTATCAGCCAGGAAAGCGGTGCTCTGGTGGTTGAATATGACGATCTTCATCATAAATCGACATGCTATTCTTTTGTAAAAATTAAACATCCTGCTTTATATTCAAGCGGTATAGAGTGGTGGTTATGCATTGTCCAGGATAAAGATGAAATGTTTGCTCCCCTGCGCAGGCTAGGCATAAATTTTATACTAGCGATATTTATCGCATTAGCGGCGCTTATGGCTACCGGATTTTTCTTTGCCAATCTGCTGGTTGAACCAATAATCAAATTGCGCGATACTATGGTTAAAGTAGCCGGTGGTGATTTAGATTCCCGGGTAGAGATAAGAACGAATGACGAGATTGAGGAGCTAAGCGATGCTTTTAATTCCATGCTGGACAAGCTTAAAAGCAGCTTTATTAACGTCAACGTGCTTAATCAGGAAATTGCCCTGCGTAAAAGAACCGAAGAGTTAATGCATGCAAGCGAAGAGCGGTACCGGAAGCTATTTACTGAATCTAAAGACGCAATTCTGATATTTTCTCCCGAAGAAGGTTTTCTCTCCGGTAATCCGGCAGCAATTAAACTATTTGCCTGCAAGGATGAAAAGGAGCTTGGGATGATGAAGCTCTCGGATTTGTCTCCGGAACGCCAGCCGGATGGTTCTATATCTGCGGATTTGTCTAAACAAATGGTCATCCTGGCTGAAAAAAATGGTTCATTTAAGTTTTATTGGGTGTACCGGCGTTTAAACGGAGAAGATTTCCCTGCTGAAGTTTTATTCTCAAGATTTGAAACCGGCGGTAAGGTGTTATTGCAGGCTACGGTAAGAGAGGTCGCGCAGTAAAAGAGTGCGTAAAATATCCCGATGATTAATCCGTCCAACCTTTCAAAATCAAGAAATACCGGCCGACCTTTTCTTTGTGTGGATTTCGGAGAATCTTTTATCAAGGTAGTTTATTTGCAAAACCGCCAAGGCGCCTATACGCTTTTAGGACACGGGCTAGTGGAGTTCGGGGCAACCCAAAAAAACGAACAGGATGTCAGCCGTTTTCTTAAGCAGTTGCTGGAGCACAATTCGTTTAAGGCAAAAGAGGTGGCTTTTAGCGTTTCCGATCCGGAAGGGGTATTTATCAAAACGCTTGACCTGGCTAAAATCCCCGCGGGTGAAGAGCCGCTTTATGTTGTTAAAGAGCAGCTAAAAAAAGAACTGGCGATTAATCTGGATGAGCATGCCTGGGATTTCCAGGTGATTCGCGAATATACCCAACCGCAGGGAGGCAAAAGGATCAAGCTGATTTGCGTTTTTGTTAAAAAGAGCATCATTAACAAATATGTCCAAGCGGTCAAGGCTTGCGGACTTTTACCCAAGCGCATATCTACTAGTGCATTTAACTATGGCGGGACATTGGCGGCCATTGCCGGCCATTTGCCAGTGAGCGCAGTTTTAGATATCGCCGGCACCCATTCTTATCTGGCGATTTACCAGGATAATAAATTAACTTTTGTCAGGGATCTTGAATTTTCAACCGAAAAGCTCAGGGCGGCTTTAGTCGGCATGATCGCAACCAAAAATGGCAGGATTGAGGTAAATGTTCAGCAGGCCAAAGAATTATTAATCCGGCACGGAATCCCCGCGGATCTGCAGATGGATCTGGAATTTGGGATTAAGGGCGAAGATCTGTTTTTATTGATCCGTCCGCTCCTGGAAAAATTGACGGCAGAGTTATGTAAGGCCATCGAAGATTTTAAGCACACAGGGGCAGAAGCGGTCGGCTGGTTTTATCTTACCGGCGGAGGGGCAAATTTAAAGAACCTGGATGTCTATTTGGCCCAGCAGCTTAAAACCAGAGTTTCGGAGTTACCGATCCCTAAATCTTTGATTTGGAGTAAAATTGATGCACCGGAATTTTCTCTGGAGGCTAACCAGCTTGGCGGTGTTTTGGGTTTAAGTTTAATTACGGATGGGATTAATCTTTTACCGTTTGAGATTAAAACCCCAAAAAGCAAATTAATCGCGTTAATCAAGGTTTTAGTTTTGATCTGGTTATTGATCTTTTTGGCGAGTATTATTCTCATTAGAATGCAAAAACCCCTGGCCGATACAATTACGTTTTCGGTTCCTCTTGCTTCTTCGCAGGCAGTCAGTTCGGCCGATAATTTAGAAGTCAGCGATAATCAGCCGCAGGGTTTCAAAAAGAATCGGTCGGTATCTAGCCAACAAGAGATCTTGTCGGAAGCCATGCCGCCTGAAGCGTCCTACGAAATTATCCTGACAGGTATTTTTTGGGAGGAGAAAAATCCTTTAGCGATTATCAACGGTAAGGTGGTCGGGCTTGGTCAGCCGGTAGCGGATAAGAAGGTAGTCGGGATAAAGAGGGACAGGGTTATTTTAAGCGATGGCCAGAGTACTGTAGAGATTAAGCTTAAAGAGCGTTTATCCTGGTAGGATGCCGAACTTAGTAAGCTGGTTTTTGCTTGACAAGCATTATCTAAAGTGTTAAAATTGTTATGGATAGATAAGGTATGCTTTAGTGTGAGCTTAAAGCTGTCTTCTTATTAGTAGTCAGTCATAATTATTGGATCCCAAAAATAAGAATTAGCTTTCAAGTGAACGCCCAAAGTAAATCAGACCTTAGGAAGGGGGTTATGATTCATGAATAAAAAGGGCTTTACACTCGTCGAAATCATGATCGTTGTAGCTATTATCGCTCTTTTGGCGGCGATTGCCATTCCGAATCTGCTAAGCGCCAAGAGGACGGCGAATACCGCAGCGGCCAAGGCCAATATCCGCGCGTTATCTACGGCAGCAGAGGTTTACGCTACCGGGCATAACGGCGTTTATCCGGCTAACGCTACGGAGATTTCAGCGTATATCGCTCCGGCCACGACATTGTGTGCCAGTAGCGCTGCTGCACCAGTTCAGGGTTATGTTTATGATTGTACTGGATTAGCGGCTACCGGATATACTCTGACGGCTACGCCTTCAACGGCAACCGCAGGCGACACTACCTTCTCGGTAACTACCGGTGGGGTGATTACGGAAACTGCTTATGTTGAACCAACGCCGTAATCTTAGTGGTTGTTGAGCAAATAACTGAAATAAGGGAGAGGGAAAACCTCTCCCTTATTTTTTTTATCTAATTATCCGGCCGGATTATTTAATCCTCAAACTGCGGCGTATCATCATCCTAATCATTTGATAGGCAAAGGCTTACTTTCAGTAATTATTATTAAAAAATGGTTGCCAATCTTACGCTTTATGTTAAGATAAATAAATGAAAATTCGCAACTTCGGCTTTACTTTAACCGAAATCATGGTGGTAGTTTTTGTCATTTCGCTCTTGCTTTCGATGGTAGGATTAGAGGTGATCAGGTTAAGGAGAATTGCCAATGAAATGAATGCCCAGGCTAACCTTAAATCGATTGCGACGAGTTTTGAAGTGTATGCCGCCAGCCACGACAGCGTTTATGCGCCGACAGATGAAGATGACCTGCAGTTTTTGGTGGAAGCTAAATATGCGAATATTGATTTTATCTCGCAAGGGCCAACCGGGAATTTTCGCTTTCTGGCGGGTTCTATCAGCCCGCAGGGTTATGATATCCGGGCAATCGCGGTTAATCCGCTATTGGCAGAACATAACTATCAGATTGTTACGGGAGCCAAATTGCTGCGCAGCGACAGTTCCGCTTCCGGGGATACGAATTTTAAGGATTTCTAAAGATGTTTAACCAGAAGGCCAGGAGTTTTGTGACGATTATGGTGGCAGTCGCTTTAAGCGCGCTTATTTTGCGCCTGGCGATCCACCGGATTATTATT
>JAGVOR010000046.1 GCA_020052635.1 Candidatus Omnitrophota bacterium | reverse complement strand
GGTTGTAAATAAAATACTTTCCCGCGGGGTCGGGTAAATATGGAATAGCGATAATCTTCTTGAATGTACCAGTTAAACCGGCGATCTCCTGCGCTTTCACGCTATAAATACCTTCCTGCACCAAATATGATTTTAATGCCGCCGAATCGGCATCGATACCGTGCAGTAAAGCCGCGCAAATAAGTGCTTCCACCGTCTCGGCGTTTAACCCTAAGTTTCTACCCAGTCGCCGGGCATGATCCGCGGTTAACTGGGCATGAGCAAAATAACTTTGCGCCCCCAGGTAGGAACGCCCGCTATAGGCTTGTTCTGCTATTCTTAAAATTCTTTGTACAGTTGGATTATCTTGCTCGAATGAATCTGTCTCAAAAGAATCTGTGGCTGATAAACCGCTTACCATTTCTTCCTTTACGGATTCTTGAATGCCAGACAGTTTCTCAAGAGCAGAAATGATGAGTTTTTTTCTTGCCGGTTTGGGTGAACGCAAATATGCAATAATCAAAACCAGGAGTGGATGGCTTATTTTGCCATCGCTTAATGAATCCACGCCATCTTTTAGGAATCTTTTCGCGGCCAGGATAATCTTTCTTGCCTCCTCCCTTTGAGCCAGTGCCGCGATAGGCAGGCTAGCAGGGACCAGATAATCGTTGATACATACATTCAACAGCCGCAGATGCGGAGCAGGCAAGTTTTTGTTCCGCAAACTTAGCCATAATGACTGCCAGAATTCATCTTGATCGATTAACTTTCGCAAGTGGCCGTAATATTCTTGCAGCTTATGGTCAGTGGTAGTTCGGGTAAAAAAATGACGGCAGAATTCCCGCATTAAACCGCTTAGTCCTCCGTAATAATACGCCTTAACATAAGCGTATATCTTATCAGTTTTTCTGGCATCTGCGGCTGATAAGCTAACCCCAGAGAATACCGCTTGATAAATTAGAGGATCACCTAAAAACACGGCGATTTCTATCTCCGCCATTGATTTTATCACTAGCGGTTCATCCGCCACTTTAACGCCCCACCCCTTAAGAAGCCAATCCAATTCAAGGGTAGCCGCATTTATCCTCTTACGCACTGCCGCAGCCGTCATGTCTTGTAAAATCTCTTCTAAATGCTGCGCATAGGTAATACCGCTTAACTTGAGCCGTTTTTCTAAATGCCTTACTAGGGATTCTTTGGCGCTATGCACCTCTGAGAGCTCAATAAACGCCCTGAGATTAAGCTCAATTAACCGCTCCTCTTTCTCCGCGGCCGGTAGAAAAGTGGAAGCGATTAACAAAGCTTTCTCTTTCCCCCAGGGATAATGCATGCGCAGAAAAGTTTTGGAGTCTACTACCTCCGGTTTTCCATGCTCCCGCAGAAAAACAGCTTTGTATTTATCTTTATCTCCGTCCGTCTCCAGTAACATCGCTAACTGGACTAGAATTCCACCTGAATCTGTAAAATCCATATCTCCCTGCAGGCGTTGGCAACATAAAACAGCGTTATCAAAAAGTACCGCGGTCTCAAGCAGCGGCCAATTTAATTTGACCTTCTTCGTTAATTCGTCCCGATACTCTTTACGATAAATTAAATGATAGGCTCGGATGATATTTTTTACTTTTTCCAAACCCGATTTACCGATCTGATCAAGATAGCTAAAGCTGGCTTCGGCAAGGCGAGCATGGCTAAAACTCGGCGGCAGAATAATCCAGCCATATTCAAAAGCGCGCCTGTGCTCATCTGTTAATTGATCGATAGTTTTTAACCTGGCTGCGCTCCTCTGCAACTGCTCTTCAAAATAAGCGTCCCAATCCGCATTTCTTCTTAATCGCTGCGAATTTATTGCTATCCCTTCTTTGATGCTAGAAAGCAAGCTTTCTAGCAACAATATCTCTAACCCCTGTTTTTGGTTTGCTACTGAAAGCAGAGCAAATTTCCCGATCAGATATAAATCAACCGTCTCGGCAAGATATTCAACTTGTCTGGCTAGGCTCGCCTCACCGTGTTTTTCACCGAAAGCGTCTATGGTTTTCAAATTGGAGGCCCGATCCTGCAGCTTGACAAAAATTACCGGTAAACCACTCGGCTTCTTGGACCCAGGCAGCAGGGCAGAATAAAGCCCGCTGATATAAGTCCTATCCCGTTTCTGTTTCCGCTGCTTTATTTCTGCGGTATCCCCCGTTTCATCGATAGCGTATTTAGAAATCAATGCGATATAATAACTGACCCGACTGCCAAAAACGCGCTCGATCTCCTCTATTGTCGCTTCATTATTCTCCACAATATCATGGAGCAAACAAGCAGCGGTTATTTCGTCCAAGCTAAAGCCGTCTCGGCCGGACCAAGAAATACGCGGGTTACTGTTTTCTATCTCCTGGATACGCTTAACCAGACTGACAGCTACTTCTATCTGATGAAACAAGTAGAGATCGCCACTATCGCGGAAATTAATAAAACTGGGCTCACTTATAAAAGTACGTTCGATCAAGAAATCGAAAGCCTGACGGGTAACCTCCATATTCTTTCCCAGCGGGAAAAACTCCTTGAGGTAATCAAATTGCCCCTCAAACCCGCGCCTGATGATTTTAAATCTTAAGTTTCTGCCGAATGTAAATACCAAAACTACCATTAGAATAAACAAACTGATGCTTAAGAGAGAGAAAATGGAAATGTGGGTAAAGATTAAAATAGCTCCGGAGAGAAGCGCTATTGCCAATAAGAGCTTAGGCCGCATTAATTTAACGGAAGCGCCTAACGCCCAGCGGTTGAAATTATTCGAAAGCAATATATGTTTATCGCTACCATCCGCGGCAATCTCCCCCAGAATAATCTTTATACTAGTTTGCTGGACAAAAGTGTTAAAAAGAAAAGACTCTGACCAGCGCTGCAACCGCAAAGGCATAAATCTGAAGGAATGGAAAAAGATAAACATCCAATGGTGATCGCGGAACTTTTCCCAATTTCCACTTTTAAGCTCCTGATGTAATCTTTCCGGATGGGTTTTAAACTGTTTAGAAGTTAGCTTGTACAGCTGCCACCCCAAGAGAGGATTCAACGGGGTAAAAAACAGGATAAATAAAGCCGCCACCAGAAGCACAACGATCAAGAAACCATGCCAAGAGAAAGCGGTTTCTGCAGAGGTGAAAAATAATGGGTGGGAGCGCAGCATTGCCAGATATACCGCCAAAAACGTTGCGCTGCACTTCATTACCCCACCTTGATGAAAAATACGGGCTAAACTGTCTTCTAATAATAACAGGTCACAGGCCAAGACGATCGAGGCTAAACCGATGCTGTGCCTTAGATAAACAATATAAGGAATTACTATAAGCAATATTACCGTAAGGCTGACAGCTTTAAATACTTTGAGCAAAGTAATCCTTGCCCTCCACAACAGGTTAATGCTCTGAGCAATAAATATGTAGGCTCCTAATTTAAAACTAGCCACAGGATGCTCCTTAAGATAGTTCCGGTGTGTCTTTGCTGCTTGTTTATGGGTTTTACGGTTAATCACCTCTTGGTATTCATGGATGCCTACTGCGGATAAAGCTAACCACCGGTAGCGGGCATATTTCCCAAAAATTAGCTGGAAGATAGCGTAGGCGATTCTGGAAAAATAAATCTCCAAAGTGCCTTCGTTGAGGCGGGCATAAACAAACAAAGGCGTAACGCTAGGCAAGATAGAAGCCAAAAAGTAGAAACTCACCTTCAGGTTAATATCAAACTCTTTAAGAATTTTCTTGTCTAAATTAAAAAAGCTTTGCGCTGCTCGCCCGAACACATTCAGATAACCGTCTATCTCTTGACCCTGCTTATCTGACAAGTTATTAAATAATCCGGCGCTTTGCGTTTCTTCTTTGATCTTTCGGCGGATATTTTCTTTTGCGAAAGAAACTACTTGAAGCTGTAAACCTTTAATTTCAGTTATGCCTTTTTCGTGGATATCGATTTGGCTATTTAAAAATCCTGCTTTCACCTGGCCCAGAATAGATTCTATTTCTGAAGCGGAAACTATTCTATCAGCTTTAGAATTAGCCAGCGGATAGAATAACGCTAAAATATGCTTGACAACCGGAGCACCCCTAATGCCATTTCGATTGGCAAGTTTATACAAAGCCACTTTATATCCTGCTTCGGATGCCCGGAAGAAACCAATACTAGCATCAAGCTTGAATAGCATTGCCGAAACTACACCTGCTAGCAGTTGAAGGGCAGCGGTGAAATTATGAGTGGTATCGGAGCCTACTAGTACCTGTATGTCTGTTAATACCCCGAAATGGTCAGAAACGAACGGAGGGCTATCGAGAACTAAGCGCGAGGCCAGCGCGGTTGTATTTTGTACAAAAATAAAATCTACTCTTCGGCTAGTAGGATACAGGTCTACGAGCGGGTTCAATGCAGAATACGTATATCCCTGCATATCAGAATTAAACATACCAAAAGAATCGGTGAATTCCGATAAAATGCCTTTTGCTTTCGCAATTTCGTCCTTATCTGCAAGATTAAAATCTCCTGCTAAAATAACCGGAACCCCAAAAGGAACAATATCTTTTATATAATCACGTATTTGCAGCAATTGTCCTTGCCGGATATCTCTAGCATCAGGCACAGCTGAAAGATGGGTATTAAAAACATATACCTCTTGACCACTGGGCCTAAATCGTAATCTTACTCCTAATATAATCCGGCCATCACCTATCGATTTGTAAAACACCTGTAACTGCTCTAAAGATGGGTGGAACAATATCGCTAAACCTTCCGGATACCCGCCTTGCTCCTTATAAAAATACTC
>JAGVOR010000137.1 GCA_020052635.1 Candidatus Omnitrophota bacterium | reverse complement strand
GGTCAAACCTGGCCAGATCCTTAATTACCCTGCTGGCAACGGCGATCGATTTGGCTTTTTCGCCCTCCGGCACAAGGTGAAAGCAATGGGTGAAACCGCCGGTCGACAAAGCTTGCGATAATTTCACGCCATATTTTTTTTTTAGAAAACGGTTGGTGATGACAAAAGCATCCGCGCCGGCATTTACCGCTTTCAAATGAACCCCCAGCTTGCTGATTATGCCGTTGCCGATAACGATTGGATAAGAACGTTCCCCTAAATTAACTTTAACTTTATACATTAAAAACCTACTCCCATCATCCTGATCAGTGAGCCCACTAAAGGCCAAAGCAGGCGGTCAAATACTCCCATCCAGATAAAAAGAAAGAGGATGATAAAGCCGTAGCGTTCAAGGCCCGCCACCCCTTGTGATAGCTGCTCGGGTAAAATACCGATTAAAATCTTTGAACCATCCAGGGGCGGGATCGGAATAAGGTTAAATACTGCCAAAACGACATTAATCGTCAGAAGCTGAAAAAGCAAATAACCCGTCATCCCCGCCAGGGGTAGAAGCCTCAAAATGAGAGCAATCAAAAAAGCCAGGATAAAATTGGCTAAGGGCCCGGCCAAACCGATCCAGATCATATCCTGTTTAGGATTTTTCAAGCTCCAATAATTTACCGGAACGGGTTTGGCTGCCCCAAAAACAAAACTTCCGGAACTGGACAAAAAAAGCACCAGGGGCAATAACAATGTCCAGAAAGGATCGATATGCGCCAGAGGATTCAGGGTCAGGCGGCCGCTTAAACGGGCGGTAGAATCGCCTAATTTATAAGCCACCCATCCATGAGCAAATTCATG
This sequence comes from Candidatus Omnitrophota bacterium, assembly GCA_020052635.1. Lineage (GTDB taxonomy): Bacteria > Omnitrophota > Gorgyraeia > Gygaellales > Profunditerraquicolaceae > UBA6249. The sequence continues at coordinate 6,120 of JAGVOR010000137.1, read as the reverse complement.
CACCGTCATCGCGACCAATAAAAGAAGAAAAGATACGGCAAATGCAATAATTAAACCAAGCAAACTCAATTTATCGCCTCCATCATATCGATCTGGATCATCGGGTAACTGCCGGCGGCCGGGCTGATCAAACGGCCGGCAACCTTAACCCGCCGGCCGCAAAGACTGTTTAAAGTGCGGCGGTCGCCTTTTAGAAAATATACTTTATTTTCGGAAGTAATCAATTTATGGGTAGCTTTGCGCCAAAGTACCACCCCGTAAGGGCTCACTGTTCCTTCCACAATCATCACCTTATCCGGCTCAGAGGTATCCGCAATATTCTCGGCAACTTCCTGTTTTTTAACTGCCACAATCTCCTTATTCACGAATTTCTTATTTACCCAGCCGTAACTTTGGTAAACCGGATGAATCTTATACCATTCACCATCCTCTCCGACGATATTGACTATCGTAGCCTTATCCGCCTTCCCGAGAATCCAGGAAGATTCAGAGGGAGCCAGGCGGATATTGACTCTATCTTTAACCACGGTCGCACTTTGGCACTTACCGCTTTGAGAGGTAAAATCCGGGCCAGAATTATTGCGGTTAAAATTATTGCACTCCAGAAGGTCTTTTCTGATATATGCCGGCGCTTCTTTAGGCAGACGAATCTTATACCAATCATAAGATTCACGGACAACCTCCACTAATTCCCCCTTGGCCAGTGAACAGATTAGTTCTGACCCCACCGTCGAATCAACCCGGACATTGATGCCCTTAGCATTAATTTGGCCGGTAAAAGGGGTAAAAGATTCAGCACATAAAAAACCGGGCAGACTGAAGCTCATCGCCAAAAAAACCAAATAACATTTAACTTTCAAATGTAGCGCCATTTAATTACCTTAATTTAAGCTTTCAAAGCAGCCTTAGCCCCCTTAGGAGCTGCGGCAGCTTTGGCATCTTTAGCTCCCGCGCCAGCTGCCGGCGCCCCCTCTTCGGTCGTCGCCGCCTTCTCAACTTTTTCCTTCTTGATCTTAATCCTCAAAGTCTTGATTTTGGGTAAACCGTAAACAGCATCCCCTTGTTTCCAGTCACCTTTTTCGTGCATCTGCTTGATTCGTTCGACGCGTTTGAGCACCGAACGGGTTTTTTTGTCCTTTTCCGAAATCGTTAATGACGGATGAATTGACATTTTATAGCCTCCTTATGCGGCAACCCGCGTAGGTTCTCTGCAATTGGATCAGCAGGGGTTGCGCGCTCTCTTGATTAGAAAATTTGCCTACGCACAAAATAATATAATTACCTTTAGCAAAAACCAGCGGGGTCAGCCCTTCCCCTTGGAGAATCCTGGCCTGCTGCAAAGCCAGCTGTTTATTTTTAAAAGCCGCCACCTGAATCGTAAATTCTTCCCGCTGGGAGCGGCTATCTTGGGACAACTCCAGGCGCTTACCCTGCTCAACCCCCAGAGAAAATGAAATAATTCCGGTTAGAACCAGCGCCATCACCAAAAGCATGGCTTTCTCATGCCCCCGAATATGGAAAAAAAATGAATACTGCGGAGCCTTAGGTTTATACTGCCCGCCCTGTTCATCTTGAGAAAATAGTTCAAACTGTGAATGCTCTTGTTTTTCCGGCATCGCTGGTTACTTTTTGGCTTTATCCTGTTCCAAATAAACCCGCTTATTGAACCTTTTAATTACCCTTAAGAAAGCTTCCACAATCCGGGGATCAAACTGCGTACCGCTTTTTCTTTTAACTTCCCTAATCGCCGAAGCGATATTCATTCTCTGCCGGTATGGCCGGCCGTAAACCATCGCCTCGAAAGCATCCGCTACCGACATAATCCGCGCTCCCAAAGGAATCTGGCCGCCTTTTAACTGGGAAGGATAACCCGTCCCGTTATACTTCTCATGATGATACATAATGATCGGGATCGCCGGACGTAAAATCTGCAGGGGCCGCAGGATCTGCGCACCCTTAACCGGATGCTTTTTGATAATGTTGTATTCCTCATCCGTAAGTTTAGTCGTCTTGGTCAGGATTTCCGCCGGAATATCGGCTTTACCGGCATCATGCAGGAGACTGGCGTATTTTAAGCTCTGTAATTCTTTCTCATTTAAATGAACCTCCGCCCCCAAAGCGCAAACCAGTTTGCTAAAATACGGAGAATGCGTATAATCCCGCGAGACATGCGTATTCAAAAAGGTGACCAGCGATTTTATGCTGCCCACGACGATACGCTGCTGTTCTTCATAAAGTTGCATATTCTTGATCCCGATCACCGCCTGCTCCGCCATGGTCATCAGCATCTCCTGATCGAACAGGTCAAACGGCTGTTTTATCTTTTGGGCGCGTTTAATCACCGTAAAACCCATCAGGTCTTCGGAAATTAACGGGATACCTAAAAGATTACCTTTGCAGACCGCAGAAGAACTTTTCACGATCCTGGCTTCCGTCTTTTCGGCAAGCTTAACCTTCTTATAGACTACCGTTTTCCGGTTATCCTTGATCGTGCAGCGGATCAACGCATATTTTTTGCCGGGATCCAATAAAACAATCGTGCAATAATCGGCATTAAAAAACTGGCAAAACAGGCGGCCCATCCGGCTGATCAACTCGTTTACTTCATAAGTAGAGTTGAGCAAGCGGTAAATACTATGCACCGCCGAAATCAGAAACCTATACTTTTTCGTAGGGGTTGAATAATTTTTTATACTCATCTAAAGCATACCGGTCAGTCATACCGGCGATATAATCACAAACTACCCGCTTCACCCCTTCTTGGGGGATCTTCTCCTGGATTTCAGAGGGCAGCTGCTTGGGGCGCTTAAGGTATTCGGCGAATAATTCCCGGATAAAACGTTTAGCCTTAGTGCTCATCCGCACTACCCGGTAATGCTGATAAAGCTTTTCCATCAAAAACCGGCGCAGCGGTTTTCTGAGCTCTTTAACCTGCAGGCTAAAATCCACGATTTTACCGCTGGCTTTACAGACATCCGCGTATTTTTTAATCTTACGGCGTGCAAGCTCTAACTGCGTTTGCGCGATTAAATCGGTAACCTGCAAGTCGATCAGGCCGCGGATAATCAGGTATTTACGGTAATTGGGATTAATTTTAGCATATTTCCGGTCAATCGTGCGATTTATTTTTTGCCAAATCTCGAGGTTCTCCAAGTCGCTTTCTTTGATTAACCCGCTGGTTAAGCCGTCATCCAAATCATGGTTATCATAAGCAATTTCATCGGCCATATCAACAATTTGGGTTTCCAGTGAAGGAGACTGTTTAGGGTTAAATTCTTTGAGCGCTACCGCGGTATCAAAAACCGAGGAATGCTTAACAATCCCCTCCCTAACCTCCCAGCTTAAATTTAAGCCCGGAAATTCAGGGTAGCGCTGTTCCAAAACATCCACCACCCTTAAACCCTGCAAGTTATGGTTAAAACCTCCCGCACCCAACATTAATTCGTTGAGCACATCCTCTCCGGAATGGCCAAAAGGAGTATGCCCCAGATCATGAGCCAAAGCGATTGCCTCGGTTAAATCCATATTTAAGCTTAGGGCACAGGCGATTGTCCGGGCAATCTGCGAAACTTCAATGCTATGCGTTAAGCGGGTACGATAATAATCCCCTTCATGATTCACGAAAACCTGGGTTTTATATTCCAGCCTTCTAAAAGCGGCAGAATGGATGATCCGGTCCCGGTCCCGCTGATAACACAAACGGTAAGGATGCTCATTTTCTTGATATGCCCGGCCGGCGGATGCAGCACTTTTCGCCGCATAAGGAGCAAGAAACTTATCTTCAAATTCTAAAATTTTATTTTTCTGCATTTTTTAGGCGCCGGGAAAGTTCGGCTAATGACTGCGAAATAACCCTCGAGTTGCCGACTACCGGCATAAAATTAGTATCACCTGCCCAGCGGGGAACAAGATGCAAATGCAGGTGCCCGGTAATCCCGGCTCCCGCCGCCCGGCCCAGGTTAAATCCCAGATTATACCCTTGAGGCTTAAGGACTTTCTGCAACAGCCCCTTGGCACGCTTTAATGAGGCAAATAAATCCCGGGCTTCTTGGGGTTTTAAAAAATCGATATCGGAAATATGCCGCCGAGGACAGATTAAAAGGTGTCCGTTATTATAGGGATAAATATTCAAGATGCAGATTGAGCTTGAGGTTTTAAAGATCACGTATTTATCGGCCTTGGTTTTTTGGGCCCGGCAAAAAATACAAGCTTTAGATTTTTTCTTGCTCTTGATGTAATTAATTCTCCAGGGAGCCCAAAGTCTATCCATCAGCACTTGCCTGCCGTCAGGCAGGAATTTACTTCGTCGAACACGCGAAACTTTAGAGAGTTTCGCGTGGAATCTCAAGACGAAGCTTATACTATATTTTAATTATCCTAGCCGTAATCCCGCTCTGGCGGTCATGGTGGCCGCTCTCCGGCAGCTTAGCCAGGTCAATGATCCCATAGCTGTTATAAGCCGCTGCCGGGTCAGTGGCGCTGCCGGGATTAAAAAACAAAACATTACCGATCTTTTCATTCAGGGGCCTATGGGAATGGCCGAAAATTATTAAATCGCAGCCATCTTCCTTAAAAGCCTCTTTCAGCAGCTGGAGTAATCCTGCCGGGGCCCCAAAGCCGTGCATTACCCCGATCCGGTAACCAAAAACCTCTAAAATCTGCTTGAGCGGGTATTTATTTCTGACCTCATCCAAATCCATATTGCCGGCAACGGCCACTACCCGAAAACAAGCTATCTTCAATTCCTCAATCGCCCCTAAGCTCACGCTGTCCCCGGCATGAATTATCAAATCGACCTGCCTAAAAGCCTCTAAGATTAACGCCGGAATATGTTTACTGCTATCGGCAATATGCGTATCCGAAATCACCCCGATTTTCAAACGCTTTAAGTTATCGGCTAAATTATTAATTCTGGTAAAATTTATCGCCTGGCTCATACAATTACCCGGGGCCGTGAAAATAAATCTAAAATCTGGTTTAAGCTGTTAAGATCCCAGGTCCAAATCTTTTCTTCCAATGCTCTCAAACGGGCATTCGAATCGACCTCTTTAAGGGTCACCATGATCTTGCGTTGCGACTTATGATGGTATCTTTTGCATTCTTTGGAAAATTCCGCAATATCCGTCTCGGTAAGCGCCTCGGTTTTAATGGCGATAATCCACAAAGCTTCGCTCGAACGGCCCAATAAGCCGTCTTTAACCGAACGCTGGTTGAATACCAGGGGTTTGATCTCCCGAAAATGATGCAGGCGGATTTTTTTGCGCTCGATCTGCACCAGGTCATCTGTAAACAGCTGCAATAATTCACCGACCCGGTTGGAGAGCGGCTTAGTCGCTTGCGCCCTAAATTCTGCGATCAGCTCTTGAATATTATCCCGGAATTTCTCCTTCTGGCTTTGCGCGTCAAAGGATAATGAGCGCAGTTTTTCCTGGTAGACAAAACGCATCCAATAGGCAAATAAACGGTCGTTGATCTTAAGAAAATCGCCGCTGCGGCTAATGGCATCCAGCTCCAGCAGATAATTAATCCTTAAAACCAGCTCCTTTTTCTGTTTACGCAGGATATGCGCAATATCCTTGATCCGGTTGCGGCCGCTCGCCACCAAATAAAGCATCGAAACATAATCATTGCTGGCAGGAGTATCCAAAAAACGCTTGATATAATTTGAAAATCTTTGGTTCAGGATACCGGAGGTATTAAACAAAAGGCCCTCTAAAATATCCGCCAGGTCAGCTTGGCCATCCTGCTTAATCAAAGCATCGGCAATCAACTCCAGATAAAGAGGATAACCGCCGGTAAAATTAATAATAAAATCTTTTAGTTCGCAAGCTAACAGAGGATCGGGCAGTTGCCGGTCCAAATAACGGGCGCTGGTATGGATGTCGAACGGCTCCACCGTGATCACCTCGAAGTTACCGAACAACAAAGCAAGCTGTTTGGAAAGAATAATACGGGTTTTAAACATCCGGGAACTGGCCAGGCAATAAAGGGTATTTTTAGAAACCATTAAAAGCTTGCTCCACTCCCGGTATAAATGATTAACCCCCAAATCTTCTAAGTTATGGAATTCATCAAAAAATAAAACGGTAAACTTACCGGTTTCCTGGTTAATCGACTCCG
>JAGVOR010000051.1 GCA_020052635.1 Candidatus Omnitrophota bacterium | reverse complement strand
ATATAAGATTATCAGGATTTTTTGCCTCTTTTCGATTATTTTGGGATTGGTATTGTTACTGGCTGAAAAGATATTTTAGCGGGCTAAATCCGTGATTGCGGGATGGATCGACCCCTCTCCGAAGCGATTATTTATGCGGTCTAAGGCCTTTATAAGCCCCTCCCTGCGAATTTCTTCCTTAAGCAAAGGCTGGTAGCTGTCTTGAGAAAGGCCACCGCAGGTAACCCCAATTGCCCGAATTTTCGGGTTTTTAGGGCAAGATTTAGCCATTACTTTCAGGGCTCTTTGATAAATTTCATAGCCGTCATTAGTCGCTAATTGGTGGGTTTTCTGGGCCCCGAAATTGCCGATTTCCGGTCCATTTAACCAAAGATGCACTGTGACGCTGGTTAAATTCTTCTGCCTAAGCCGGGCGGCAACCATCTCGGATAACACCCTGATCCAGGCCTGGATAACCTGGGGGTTTCTTTGCAGGCTTGATAAGGTATATGAATGGCTGACTGACTTAGGTAATTCATCAAACTTACCGGGATTTTCACCGGACTTACCGGGATTTTCACCGGACTTATCAGAACTATGATAACTCTCCGTAAAAAATTCCGGTAAGTTTAGGTAGAGGTCCCAACAGCTTTTTAATCCTTGAGCGATCAACCCGGCACCGATTTTTCCACCCATTCCACAGAGTTTATCTAAAGGGGTTTTGCGCAAGGTCTGCTCAAAATTAGAGTCATCGATTACCGTCAGCCCATCCGGTTTATCCAGTTTAGAAGCCAGCTTAGCCAAGAGCCAGCTCTTGGCGATCCCTACTGAAGCGGTAATGTTAAAGTTTGCATAAATCTGCGTTTTGATTTTTTGAGCTAAATTCAGGGGATCCGGGTAGGTACCTACCTCCAGCTGAAATTCATCAATGGAGGCATATTTTAAAGGTAAGCCGTACTCCTTTAAAAGCTCAAAAATTTGCTCCGAAGTCCAGATATATTTAGATTGATCAGCCGCTACAAACTCCAAATCCGGGCAAATACTAAAGGCCTCCCTGGAAGGCATTCCGGAATGTATCCCTAAGGCTTTTGCCGCGTAGCTTGCCGCGCAAACCACCGTGCGCATTTTATTACCCCGGGAGCCCACAATTAAAGGCTTACCGGCAAGCCGGGGGTTAATTGCCTGCTCAATAGAGGCAAAAAATGCGTCCATATCAATATGCAAAACCATGCTTAGCCACCTTTTATCTAAACATCCCGGTATTCGGGGGACACATTACTTAATTCCCCAGTTTAAACTTTGAATTAAGTAATGTGTCCCCCGAATTCGAATTACAGGATTTTGTCAATCTGCCAGCGGAAGGTAGAATTGTTAAAAGAGATTTGATACAGCTGGTTTGCGCAAAGTACGGAGAAATAATTGACCAGGGCCTGGCCGAGGTGCTCCTGCCAGTTATAAGTAATCGTTTCCACCGGATACTCCCGATTATTCCAGGTAAAACTTTTAGGAAATATCCGGCTATGCTTAAAATACGCCAGGACATCGATCCGCTCATTTAAAACATCCGGATGCAACGCTTCTTTATCCGGCTCGAAACGGTCCCAGCGGGCTTGGGGATTAAAGCTGTTCTGCTGCATAGTAATTATTCAGATGCGTATTATATTAATAGATGCTGGACTGCGCGAACTTACCGGGATTAAGCCGATTCCAACTCCCCATCTGCTTAACTAGGGATGATTGGTGGCTGGATCCGATACTGCAGATATCTTTTAACTCAAGGTCGCCGATAGAATATGAACAAAGTGCTCTTATTTTATGCAAATGAATAATCTGGTTGATCTCTTTTTCATACATCATAAATTGCAACCAGTTATCTTTCAGCGCCCAGGTACCGTCTCCGGTAACCCGGATGCCCTTAAAACCTTTCTCCAGGACTCTGGCTTCAAACGCCGCAAAGCTTTCTATAGTCTTAACTGCCGAAAATACGCCATTTTTTAAATAAAAATCCTTGTGGCTTATAATCAACAACTGCCCCTTATTAATGAAGAAATCCTCCGGGCCGTCAACGGATTGCGCTAAATGCTTCCGGGCTGCCTTAACCGTCAAGGCCTCCGGAATACCCCAGAAACAAAATTCATTATTCTCCAATCCCGCTTTCAGGTAAGGTACAACGATCTCCAGATACTCTTCTTCCGAGCGGTAAAATAACGAGGTATGTTGTGTGGGCGGCGTATAATTGATCATTTCAAGCTCTCTTTAAGATAATGATACTCTTTTTACCCCCAATGTCAAGCAATACCATGTTAAGGTTGACAATAACCGGCACCCGTATTTAATATTTTCTGATCACCGTAATCAGCTTACCGATCACCTTGAACTCTTCAAAAATCGGCGGATAATCCGGATTGGCGGCCTCCAAATGGAATTTGCCGCTGCGGCTACTTAACCTTTTTAAAGTTACCTCATTGCTATCCAGCAAAGCGGCAACGATATCGTTATTGGCGGCATCCGGGCGTTTTTTGATTACCGCGATATCCCCTTCCAGTATCCCGGCGCCCACCATACTGTCCCCCTTAACCCTTAAAGCAAAAACATCATTAAAACCCAATCTCCCCAGAAATAAATCATCCGCATCCACATACCCCTGAATTTCTTCATAAGCCAGATTCGGCTTACCGGCCATAATCGTGCCGATGATCGGGATCTTGCCAAAAGCGCTTCTTTCGGTCAATTCAATCCCCCTGGATTTATTATCCATTTTTTTCACCCATCCTTTCTGAATTAAAACTTTTAAATAATCCCTGACCGTCCCGGTAGATTTAAAACCCAGCGCCTCCCCTATCTCCCGGATAGTCGGTGGCAGCCTCTCCCCTATTCTTTGGCGGATAAAATTGAGTACTTTTTCCTGTTGAGGAGTTAAATATTGCGAATTGTGCATGTTTTTATCTATACCACACAAATGTGTGCCTTGTCAAGTAAAATAAAAGCACTCCGTTAAAACCCGGCCGCCTTTTTAAAATTATCTCTAAGCGCTGATAAAAAACCTGATATATACGCTGGCAGATAAACAAAACAATATTAAAAATATACCCATATATTTTGTATTCCTGACCTCCTTTTCCATCGATATCGGAGAGATCCGCCAATTAATCATTTCGTAGAATTTGATT
>JAGVOR010000032.1 GCA_020052635.1 Candidatus Omnitrophota bacterium | reverse complement strand
GGAAACCCAGGTTTCCCCTTGGCGGCGCGGGATAATTCAAGCATCTAACCGCGCCTGACACCCCTTCCTAAGCTTAAATAAACCTCTACCGGAAAAATTAGTATATCAGAAATTTGTGCCTTGTGCAATAACAGAAGAATTAAACTACGGTTCTTTTGGCGAGGAGATCAAATTCAACATTGAGCTTGTCCGAAGGATTAACTAAGCTTAAATTAGTATTCTTAAGTGTGTGGGGTATTACGCAAACCTTAAACACATTACCGCGTACAGCCGCCACCGTCAAACTTATTCCGTTAACCGAAACGGACCCTTTATCCGGACAATAGCGCATTAAAACCGAAGTAACCGCAATCTCAAGTTCCAGGCTGCCGTTACGTAAAGAACGCCTGCGTACCAATCCTAAGCAATCGATATGCCCCGAAACAAAATGCCCGCTGACCCGGTCTCCCACCTTAAGCGCACGCTCTAAATTTACCGACTGGGCCGGTTTTAATAATCCCAGATTGGTATTTTTGATGGTCCGGGAAATAATCTCAAAACTCAAAGAATCATCCTTAAGCTCCACCACTGTCAGACAAACTCCGTTAACCGCAATGCTATCGCCGATTTTAATGCCGCCTAATACTTTAGCGGCCCTAACCTTAAGCCGGGTTACTCCAGCGGCGTAAGCGATACTTTTAACCTTACCCGTTTCCTCAATAATCCCGCTAAACATTGTACTTTACCCTCGCGGAAACTAAAAAATCTTCGGCAAAACGCCGGATCTTTAAATCGCGCAGTTTCACCGCTTGGTCCATACGTTTAATCCCGTTTCCCATAACCGATGAAACAGCTTCTTTCCCGCCGATAATCTTGGGACTGATAAAAAATAATATTTTATCCACCAGCTTTTCGTCAAATAAAGAACCGATCAATGTCCCTCCGCCCTCCACAATAATACTGCTGATCTGCAAACGGGCCAATTTTTTCAAAACATCTCTTAAATTAATCTGCCCGGCTTTTTCTTTAACCTCCAGGATTTTACCTCTGGCGGCAAGCCGGTTGCGATTCTCCGTTTCTTGACCCGGACGGCTGGGTAAAGTAACGATAATTACCTGGCTGTCTTGGGCAAAAATATTGGCGTCCTCCGGAGTACTCAAATTACTATCCACAATGATTTTAGTGATTTTCTTTTGCGGAAACCAGGCATTTAAACGGGGATTATCCCGGCGTACCGTATTGACTCCCACCATAATTGCATCATAATCGTTACGCAGGTGATGGGCAAAGGCCCTGGTTTTATCCGCGGTAATCCATTTAGAATCTCCGGTGCGGGTTGCGATTTTACCATCTAACGATTCGGCAACTTTCACCGTAATGAAAGGCATGCGGGTAGTAATATATTTAATAAAACTTTCATTAATCTCCCTCAGCTTTTCTTCCAGCACCCCCACCCGCACCTTGACATTGCTCTGCTTCAGCAAAATCACTCCTTTACCGTTATTCAACGGATTAGGATCAATCATCCCCACCACCACCTCTTTAATACCGCTGCCGATGATCCGGTTAATGCATGGCGGTGTGCGCCCGGTATGCGTGCAGGGTTCCAGGGTAACATAGAGCGTCGCCCTTTGGGCTTTTTTACCCGCCTCATCCAAAGCGATGATTTCCGCATGCGCCAGGCCGGCTTTAGCGTGAAAACCGCGCCCGATAATTCTACCGCCTTTAACCACTACTGCCCCGACCAAGGGATTAGGCGAAGTTTTACCTTTGGCTTTTAAAGCCAGCTTTAAAGCTAACCCCATATAGTATTCATCAAAAGATTTGATCATTTTTTAGCCTGTCTTAATTTTTCCACTAACTCTAAAGGAAATTTAATCATGCCTAATTTTAGATCCGGTTTTGCGCTGCCATGGAAATCCGTTCCGCCGGTAACCAAAAGATTAAGCCGCTTAGCCAAATCCAGGTAAAAATTAACCATTGACTGGGAGTGCTCCGGATAATAAACCTCAATCCCCTCTAATCCGTAACCGCAAAATTCGGCAATCAAATTATCGTTGCGCAGTAAATAAGGATGCGCTAAAACCGCTACCCCCCCGGCCCCCTGAATCAACCTGATTGCCTCCGCTACGGAGAGACGGAATCCTAAAACATAAGCCGGAGATTTATCGCCGATATACTTGACGAACGCTTCCGGGAGGGAACCGACAATTTTCTCCTTAACTAATGCCCGGGCGATGTGCATCCGTCCGACCGTCGCTTTACCGGAGATACTAAAAACGGTTTCCGGATCGAGGCTGACCCCCAAACCTTTTAAATTTTCTACAATCCGATAAACCCGCTGAATGCGGTTAGCGCGTACCTCTTTCAATTTTTCCAGCAACGCTTGATTCCGATAATCAAAAAAATAACCCAAAAGATGAATCTCCTGATGATCATGTTGGGCCGTTAATTCAATACCCGGAACAACCTCTAAATCCAAGCCGGCGGCCGCATCGATTGCCCCCGATATACCTTCCACAGTGTCATGATCAACGATGGCTACAGCGCTAAGCTTACGCTTAAGCGCCTCTTGTACTAATTCTTGAGGAGAAAACGTGCCGTCACTACAGGAGGTATGCACATGCAAATCGGCAAATTTCATCTTGCACCTTCAATTTTATTAATATCTTTTAACCTTGCCGTTCTAAATTTAGAATTCAAAGAAGGTGCGGAATTCATTTTTCTTTCTCGATTTTTATTTGATCCAGAATAGCATTAACAAACTTTCCGGATTCAAGACCGGAATATTTTTTGGCTAACTCCACCGCTTCATTGATCGCTACTTTAGGCGGGATATCCGCGCGGAATAAAAGTTCAAAACAACCTAAACGCATGATATTGCGGTCGACAAAAGCCATCCGTTCAAGCTGCCAGTTAGCGGCATATTGGCTGATCTTACCATCGATCTGCGGCAAGTTCCCCAGCACGCCTTCTAAAAGTTGGCCCGAAAAATCCTTAAGCTCCCCGGTTAAATCCGCATGATCACTGTTAGCGCAGAAGTTTTCCAAAACCTCCTGCCACTTACATCCGGTTATATCAACCTGATAAAGCATCTGCAGAACATATTCACGCGCTTTAGTTCTTTTCCTCATCAAAATACCCCTTACCTTATTTCAGCTGCCCTGTTAAATTCACCATTTCAATCGCCGAAATCGCGGCATCCCGCCCCTTGTTACCATCCTTTGAGCCTGAACGCTCTAGTGCCTGCTCAATACTATCGGCGGTAATCACGCCAAAGATAACCGGTAATCCGCTGTCCAAAGAAACCTTGGCCACACCTTTGGCTACTTCAGCGGCAATATAATCAAAATGCGGAGTCGCCCCCCTGATCACCGTACCTAAACAGATTATAGCATCGAAAGTTTTAGCCTTAGCCATCTTCTGAGCAGCCAGAGGAATTTCGAATGCCCCCGGAACCCAAGCTACCGTAATCTCTTTATCTTCTGCGCCATGCCTGACTAAAGTATCAATACAACCGCTGACTAAATCTTTAGTCATGAAATCATTGAAACGTGAGGCTACCAAACCAAAGCTCATTCCTTTTGCCAACAACTTCCCTTCTACTACTTTAACCATATTCTCCTCCAGTTTTTTAAATATCTATTTGATGTCCCATCTTCTCTTTTTTTGTCTTAAGGTATTTATAGTTCTCTTGATTAGGCTCGATTTCTAAAGGTATGCGCTGGGTAACTTTTAAACCATAACCCTCCAGACCCACGATTTTACGCGGATTATTCGTCAGAAGCCTGATCTGTTTAATCCCCAGGTCTACCAGGATTTGAGCTCCGATCCCGTAATCTCTTAAATCCGCTTTATGCCCTAAAGCTTCATTGGCCTCCACCGTGTCCATACCTTTATCCTGTAAATTATAGGCCCGCAATTTCTCAACTAACCCGATACCCCGGCCTTCCTGATGCATATAAAGGATTATCCCTTTTGTTTCCCGGGCGATCATCTCCATCGCCTTCTCTAATTGCTTACCGCAGTCGCAGCGTAATGACCCGAAAACATCGCCGGTTAAACACTCCGAATGCACCCGTACCAAAACCGACTCATTCTGCCAACTGCCCATACGTAAAGCCAGATGCGTCTGTCCGTTGGTCTTGTCCCGATAAACGATTAACTTAAACTCGCCGAATTTAGTAGGCAGCTTGGTTTGCACAACCTCCTCTACCAATTTCTCCTTCCGGCGGCGGTATTCTATCAGACCGGCAATCGAACAAATCTTCAGATTATGTTTACGCGAAAACTCCAGTAATTGCGGCAGCCGGGCCATGCTGCCGTCATCATTCATAATTTCGCAAATTACTCCGGCAGGATATAATCCGGCTAATTTCATTAAATCCAGGCTCGCTTCCGTATGGCCGGCCCTAACCAGCACCCCGCCCCGGCGTGAACGTAAAGGGAAAACGTGTCCGGGGCGCACCAGGTCTTCGGGCCTGCTTTGGGAAGCAATCAAAACCTCAATCGTCCTGGATCGGTCTCCGGCAGAAATTCCGGTAGTTACGCCTCTACCTGCATCGACCGAAATCATCCAGGCGGTCTTAAAAGGATCTTCGTTGCCGGCCTGTAAAGTATTTTTGAGCATCGGATCCAGCTCCAGAAAACGTAAACGTTCTTCTTCCATCGGCACGCAAATTAATCCCCGGCCGAATTTAGCCATAAAGTTGATGTCGGCTGGCTTAACGCTGGAAGCCGCCATCACCAAGTCCCCCTCATTCTCGCGGTCCTCATCATCAACCACAATTACCATCAGGCCTTTCTTTAAATCTTCGATTATTTCCGGAATACTGTTAAACATGGTTTTACCTTGTCCGCTTAAACCCCGTAAAAAAAATAAACCCGAACGCAATCTTCGGGCTTACACTCTTGTTCCGTTTCAGTCAACGGACCAAATTACAGACTGTAATAATCTTTTTCCATCTGGACTTTCGACATACGCGACAGCACCATGCGCTAATTGGATTTGCGCAGGTGACCATTCGTATGGCACCATCGGCCCTGGAATTTCACCAGGTCTGCCTGGCCATTGGTTACATGCCTGGCTCGCGGGCTTTTATTCAAACCGATATACTGGCTTGATAAGCACATCTGCGTTAACGCCCGGCGTAATAGGAAACGCCGGCGTGCACTTCTGTGCTACCGCCGGTAAGGATTTTCACCTTGCCCCAAAGATTATGTTAATATCATAGCAAATAAACTGAACTTGTCAATAGTTTTAAAACCCGCTATAATGTCGGTATGCCTAAGGAAATTATCCGTCAAGTTCATAATCTCTTGCTGAAAAATAAAAAAACGGTTGCCGTAGCAGAATCCTGCACCGGGGGAGAACTCTCTTCTCTTCTAACCCGTCTGCCGGATGCCTCAAAATATTTTCTTTTGGGGGCCATCACTTACAGTAATCAATCTAAAACGTTAATTCTAAATATCTCCCGGAAGATAATTACTCAATACGGCGCGGTCTCTGAAAAAACGGCTCTTTTAATGGCTAAAAACATCCGCCGAAGAATACGCGCCGACTTTGGCATCAGTATCACCGGGATTGCCGGCCCCGGCGGCGCCAGTCAAACTAAACCAAAAGGAACAGTTTACATCGGATTAGCCGGAAAAAATATAGTTACCTGCCGCAAATTTATTTTTTCAGGCAGCCGTCAAGTCATCCGTAAAAAAGCATGCCGGGAAGCATTGCGTTTATTATGCGCGCATTTATCGCCATAAAATTACCTGCTCAGACCAAAGACGCCTTAGGCAGAATTCAGAATAAATTAAAAACCGCCCTGCCGGAACTTAACTGGGTTAAACCTGAAAATCTGCACCTTTCTTTAAAATTCCTCGGAGAAATTAACGAGGCGCAAGCCAAAGAAGCACAAAAATTAATTGCCCTGGCGGCAAAAACGACAGGGGCTTTTGAAATAAACTTAAACCTCCTGGGTGTTTTCCCTGGCCAACCGCCCCGGGTCATCTGGGCCGGGACAAACCAAACCCCGCTTAAGCTTATCCAATTAGCCCAAGCAGTGGAAAAAGAATGCTTGAAGCTTAAAACCACCGCTGAACATCGCCCCTTCCAGGCCCATATTACCTTGGGCCGAATTAAAAATCCGATTCATCAAGCGCTGCTGCAAGAAACGCTCCAAACCCAACAACAGAAAATCAGCAAGATAAACTTAAGCTTCAAGGTTCAAGGAGTAACCCTTTTCCAAAGCGTGCTTAGCGCAGAAGGAGCAACCTACAATATTTTGGCAGAAGCGGATTTACTAGAAAGAGATTCCGGGGGAGATTTTTAAGATTAATTGTAACACGATGTTGGTATAGATACCGGCAATCAGATCATCACCGATCACTCCGACGGCGCCGGGTTGATTTTGAAATTTGGCTGCCGGATAGGGTTTAAGGGTGTCCAGGATACGGAAAATCAAAAAGGCGAGAAAAATTATTTTAGGATCGGGCGGCATAAAACTAAGCGCCAATAACATCCCGGCTACCTCATCAATCACAATACAACCCGGGTCTTTACGCTTAAGCCGTTGTTCCATCCGGCCGCAGGTTAGAAACCCCAAACCAACCACCCCCAGAATAAATAAAAAATAGAATTGCAAAGAGCTGCCTGTCAGCCAATAAAACAACCCCACCCCTACGGCACTACCGAAGGTGCCCGGAGCAAAAGGTAAATAGCCGACTCCCAAAACAGTACAGATGGAAGCCGCCAGGAAATCGATAAACCGGTTAAATTTCATAAGCGGGTAATCACTTTACGGTTTTGCCACAGGTAGGATAATCCGGAATAAAGGGTCAATCCGACCGTCAACAGCATCAGGATAAAAATCCCCTGGCGAAAGGCCTTCTCCCAAGCAGGATTCCAAGTAGAGTATTTTAAAATAATCTCCTTGGCCAGGATAAAACCTAAAATCGTAAAAATAACCACCATTTGCAGAACCGTCTTATGCTTACCGGCGCGGGCAGCCGAAAGAACCTTCCCTTTATTTAAAGCAAACAGGCGCATGGAAGTAATTAATATCTCCCGGGAAACAATAATCACAAACATCCAGGCATCAATTAATTGCAGCTGCACGAACGCCGCAAAAGCGGCCAGCACCAGGATTTTATCGGCAATCGGATCCATTAATCTGCCAAAATCCGTCACCATATTCCTGCGCTGGGCGATCATTCCGTCGAAATAATCCGACAAAGCCGCCAGAATAAACACAATCAAGCTGATCGCTTTAGGCCAAAGGCCGTTGCAAAATAAAAAAAACATAAATACAAAAGTCAAAAAAATCCGTGAAATAGTTAAACGGTTGGCTAAGTTCATCCCGCACCTTCTTTCATATTTAGTATTTTGATTTAATCTTCCCTGAATATACCGTTATGACGGTCTTTACAACTGATCCAGCAATTCCTAATGAACTTTTGAAAGGTGCGGGATTGGCTCCCCCACCAAGTCGTACTCTAAAGTATCCGTAATCTTCACCTGGATAATCTTACCGATTGTTTGCGCTTTTTTGGTATTAATATAAACTATCCCGTCTACCTCCGGGGCATCCGCCTGGCTGCGGCCGATATAAGCATCCCCCTGCTTTTCTTCAATCAACACCGGGATAACTGAACCTGATAATTTCGCATTCAGTTGAGTGGCAATCTTGCGCTGCTCAAGCATAATCCTGTCCAGCCGGCTTTGTTTTAACGCCGGCGGAATCTGCCCGCTAAAACGGTAAGCTAAAGTCCCTTCCTCCCGGGAATAAGTAAAGGCTCCCAATCTTTCAAACTTAACCTCAGCCACAAACTCCAGGAGCTCATTAAATTCTG
>JAGVOR010000064.1 GCA_020052635.1 Candidatus Omnitrophota bacterium | reverse complement strand
TTAAGCACCTGCTCTTCACGGCTCCGGTCACGGTAGATTGTAATGCCTTTGCAATTCGATTCAAAAGCTAAAATATAAGATTTACGCACATCTTCAATGCTGGCCTCATGCGGAAAGTTAATGGTTTTACTCGTAGCATTATGTACATATTTCTGAAAGGCAGACTGCATGCGGACATGCCACTCCGGAGCAATATCATGCGAAGTAACAAAAATCCGGCGCACATCCTCCGGGATCTCCTTAAGGTCTTTAATCGAAGCACTCTGGGCAATCTTCTCCATCAGTTGATGGCTGTAGAAACCGCGTTGACGGGCAACCTGCTCAAAAAGCGGCTCGACCTCTACCAACTTATCATTATCCATTACGCTACGGTGATAAGATAGGGCGAACAAGGGCTCTACCCCCGATGAACAAGGCCCGGCAATAATACTGATCGTGCCGGTGGGGGCAATCGTAGTCAAAGTAGCATTGCGCATCCTGGTTGAACCGTCTTTTTTATCATAGATGCTGCCATTAAAAGCCGGGAACACCCCTTTAGTCTTGCCTAATTCCAGGGATTTTTTATTGGCTTCCTCTAAGATAAAGGACATTACCTTTTCGGCCAGGGCAACGGCTTCTTCGCTATTATAAGGAATGTTTAAACGGATAAGCAGGCTAGCCCACCCCATTACTCCTAAACCTACTTTGCGGGTAGCTTTGGTGGCTTGCTCAATTTCCGGCAGCGGAAATTTATTCACATCGATCAGGTTGTCCAAAAAATGCACGGCAAGGGCAGTAACTTCTTTCAGCCTGCCCCAATCAATTTCGCAAACAGATCCGTTTTTCTTGCACATCTGATCTAAATTAATCGAACCCAAATCGCAGGACTCATAAGGCAATAACGGCTGCTCTCCGCAGGGGTTAGTACTTTCGATCATTCCCAGATGGGGGGTAGGATTAGACTGATTGATCCGGTCGATAAAAATAATTCCGGGCTCTCCATTTTTATGCGCCTGCTTAACAATCAAGTTAAAAACTTCCTTGCTGTTGATTCTTTGGACGGGCTTATGCGTATGCGGATCAATTAATTCATAGTCCTCGCCTTTAGCTAACCGACGCATAAACTCATCGGTGATCGCTACCGAAATATTAAAATTGGTAATATGATTATTATTTTCCTTGCAGGTAATAAACTCCATAATATCCGGATGGTCAACACGCAAAATCCCCATATTGGCCCCGCGGCGGGTCCCTCCCTGCTTGACCGCTTCGGTGGCCGCATCATATACGCGCATGAATGAAATCGGCCCGCTAGCAACACCTCCAGTAGTTTTAACCACCGCGTTTTTGGGGCGCAGGCGTGAAAAATTAAAACCCGTGCCTCCCCCGGATTTATGGATGAGGCTGGTAATCTTTAAAGTTTCAAAAATCGATTCCATCGAATCTTCGATCGGAAGCGTAAAGCATGCAGAAAGCTGCCCCAGCTCTTTACCCGCATTCATTAAGCAGGGAGAGTTAGGCAGAAATTCTAAATTAGCCATAATTTTAAAAAATGAGTCCGTAAGAGCTTTTACTTCCTGATCGCTTGAGCCGTATTGTTTATCGGCAATGGCAATGGCGCTGGCCACCCGCATAAATAACTGTTCCGGGGTTTCAATCAGCCTGCCTTCGGGGTCTTTGCGCAGATACCTACGCTCTAAGACCTTAACGGCATTAGGAGTTAACTTTAAATCCATTTTTCACCTCGATTAATTGGGGGGGATTAATAACAAATTACTTAAGCACTATAACAAAACCGGTATTGCTTGTCAACAAAAAATTTTACAAGATATGGGGTGAGGGTTTAAAACTCTACACTATAGGTTGTAGGAAGAGCTTATCCGCTAAGCAAGAGACTTGCAGGACTCCCGGATGACTAATTCCGCAGGAAGCAGGATTTTTTTGGTTGATTTTTTGCCTGCGCTAATCAAGCGGTTTAATTCTTTAACGCTCTCTTCAGCCATCTTGATCAACGGCTGGCGGACGGTCGTTAAGCCCACCGGCCCGTAAAGCCCGGAAGGGTTATCGTCAAAACCCACGATCGATAAATCATTCGGGATATTCTTACCTAACTCCCGGGCTACCGCCATCACCTCCAGCGCCATTGCGTCGGAAGCCACAAAAACCGCCGTTGCCGGATCGGCCGCTTTAATTAATTTTTCCGCAGCCCCGCGGGCAGCCCCGCGGGAATAATCGGTCTCAAAAATATACTCCGGCCTAATTTTAATGCTGTTTTTCTCAAGCGCCCGTTTATAGCCTTCGAGGCGCTTGGCCGCGGCCTGCGTCATCACGTCCCCGGTGATATGTGCGATCTTTTTATGCCCCAACTCGATTAAATAATTAACCGCATTTTCTGCTCCGCCGGCATTATCAATCGCAATGCAGGAAACATCCAGGTCATCAACATAGTAATTAATCACTACGGAGGGTATGCCTTTGGCCAAGCTGTCCTCTAACTGGGCACGGTTGCCGATAATATCCGAGAAGATCACCCCTCCTACCCCGCGTAAGGACAACGGAGTGCGTGCGTCCGTCAGATGCAGCAGCAGATCAAGTTTTAAAACTTCACACATCGTGCCTACACCGCGGATTAATTCCAAGGCATAAAATGAATAGAATACGCCTTCATAGCGCGGGATAACCAAAGCCACGACGTTGCTTTTGCCGGTGGCCAGGCGCTGGGCGAAGATGGAAGGAGAAAACTTCAAGTCCTTAACCGCTTTCATCACTCTTGAGCGATTAGCTTCTTTAACTGTACCGATTTTATTAATTACTCTTGAAACGGTAGTAATCGACACGCCGCTGGCGCGGGCGACATCAATAATCGAGGCATTTTTGGAAGGAGCTTTTTTAGTGCGTGTCATAATATCCTGGATTTGGAAAACCTGCGGGGTCAATAAACGGCTGATAAATTATTTAACCTGATCCCCGATTTTAAAAGAAGTATTCATTTTCTTAATATCGCAGGCAGAAATGCTGGCCCGGGTCTGAATCACCCCGACCGTACCGATCATTTTTGCGTTACGATAAACATTAAAGGTGTCCCCGACCTTGGTGCCCGCAGCAGAGCCTAGATCGATCACCACAAAATTACTGTCTAAATTAACGGCCAAAATCTTGCCGGGATATTCCTGAACCATCGCGCTGCTTTTATCGGTCGCCGGATTCGAACGGACTACGATTGCCGGCAGTTCTACCGATTCAGCAGGCAGATCATTTGGCGCCTGGCCGCTTTTAATCGCATCCAGCTCATTTTTTAGAGCATCCACCTTGGAGATTTTATCGGTCAACATCGTTTCCATTTCATTTAAACGCTTCTCCACCGTAGATTTATCCCCCTGCAATTCAACTACCTTTTTATCCAGAACTTCTTTGCGACTGACCAAGCTCTTTAATTGCCGGCTCAAAGTATTATTTTCCGCGCGTAAAGTTTTTAAAGACTCTTGGATCGCCACCTTATCATTTCTTTCCCGCACCACCTCTTGTGACATGCTGTCCAGGAGCTTCTGGTTGTAATCAAGCTGCCTTAAGAGATCTTTCTTTTCGTTACGTAAGCTGTTGAGGTCCAGCTCTAAGACGCCTTTTTCCCTCAGCATGGCCTCATTGCTGATTTGCAGGTTCTTTAGCTCCACCTGCATACCGGATAACTGAATTTCTAAATCGGTTTTAGACCTCAGCACATTACCCCAATAGGCATCGGTATTTTGAGGGGCCGCTGCGGGGGCAGCTTGGGCCACTGCGGGGGCAGCTTGGGCCACTGCTGAACGAGCCTCCTGGCTTTTTTGCTTTAACTTTTCAATCAATTCATCCCGGGAGCGGGAAACCAGCTCAAGCTTTTTCTGCAGCTCGCCGATCTCCTGATTGGCCCTATCCCTTTCGCTTTCCGTAGCACCCAGCTTATCAAAAGTCTCCTTTAAATCCTTTTCCAGCTTATTGGCCTTGCTGACTAAAGCGGTATTTTCATTCTTAAGGTCATTGCTCTCCCGGATCAACTTTTGCTGTTGGCTGGCTGCTTGCACAAAAAGAAAAAGGCAAATAATACAGAAACCGATCAGTCCGATAATAATAAATTTTATTTTTTGCTCCATACCCCCCCCTTATGGCTTTGCCTTAAGTATACGGCAAGCCCTGCCTGCCGGCAGACAGGCATTGCCTTGCGGCTTATAATTGAGCGAACGCTTTCTCTAGGACTAAGCTGGCCGCGCCCATGGCTACGGCATTTTCTCTTAATTGAGAATAAACTATTTTTAGGTTGCTGTTTGATTCCCGAAAAGCCCAATCATTAACCGTATTACGGACCGTCTGCAGAAACTCATCTCCCGCCTCTTCAAAGCCTCCGCCGATAACCACCAGCTGCGGATTAAGCAAATTGACTAAAAAGGCAACCCTGACACCTAATCTCTTGGCGGCTTTTTCCAAAGCCTGCAGGGCGACCGGATTTTTAAAACGCGCCGCGGTAAAAATATTTTTCAGATCCAGATGTTCAATGCTGATCGATACGCCCCATAAAAAATCTTTGGCCTTCTGCGCATCGGCCAGCAAAACCTTTTTGACATCTTCTACGATACCTAAATCCAGGTCCCAACGCTTAACAAGGCAGGGCTTAGCAAATTCACAACCGAACAGATCCTGTTCTTTATAGTTATAAATCGAGACCTCTCCGGCATAACCTTGCGCGCCGCGGTAAAGTTCTCCGTTAATGATCATCCCGCAGCCCACGCCCGAAAACATATAAAGAACATTTTTATAGTTATCTTTCAAATCAAACCAATGCTCGCCGAAACAGGCACTAGTAGAGTCATTTTCAATCAGGGTCGGCAGATTAAACTCTTTTTCCATTAAGCCCCGCAAAGGCAGATCCACCGAGGCATACGTATAATAATGGTCCATCTTCTGCGGCCAGTGGATTGAGCCATCCTGCTTATTAATCAAACCGGCAATCCCCACGCCGATTCCCTTGATATTTTCCACATACACTTTAGAGCGTCTTAAAATTTCGCGCACGATATCCAGCAGGCACTCCGAAACATCTTTAACCGAAGCTTGCGGCCGGGCAATTTGAGTTTTAGTAATAATGTTGCCCTTTAAATCGATCAGCAGGCCGACCATATTCATCAGATTTAAACCTACGCCGATCGCATAACCGGCGCGCGGGTTTAAATCCAACAATACCGGGCGCCTGCCTCCTTCAGAGACATCCAATTCCTTCTCATAAACCAGATTGAGTTTAATAAAATCATCAATATAATTAGAAATGCTGACCACATTGATCCCCATCTCCTGCGAAATATCCGAACGGCTAATCGGCCCCTGCTTGCGCAGGATCCCCAGGATTTCAATGTTACGCTTTTCTTTTTCGCTATAGACTTCTTTTTGTAAATCCGGCGCGCGCATTATATATGAATATTAGTTTTTACTTTTAAAAACTGCTTAGTATTATTCCTTAAAAATAAATAGCAATTTATTTATCTTATTTATACTACTAAAGAAACCTTAAGTCAAGTATTTTCAAGAGAATCGGTGAATTTATCCTTTTCTCCTGGCAAGCGGAAGGAAGTTTTCCGGCAGCCGGATAGATCAATAAACATCCAACATGGTAAATGAGCGATCGATTACTCCGGCCGGCGAAATAATGACAATATTAATATTTTTAGTCCCGCTGTCGGAATAGGTACCCTGAAAGTTACTTTCGTTTACTCCCGGAGCCGCGCCTCCCAGTTCTCCGCTCCAGAGATACTGCAGGGTAACCTGATTACAGCCACTCTGCGGCATCATCACCGAAGAAGAAACCGTGGCGCTTTGGTTCTTCTCCAATATATAGCTGGTAGAATTCAGCTGGGTTTGATTTTTTTCAGCCAAGGCCGATTCGTTTTTTAAAGTCAAATCCAGAAATGTCTGAAGGTTATAGCTGATCGGTTTATTTTCCTGGATTTCTTTTAATCTTTCGCGCGCCATCGCTACCGTCACCACATATTGGTCAAGCGCATTTTTAATTAATTGTTGGTAGAAGCTATCGGCCTGAGGTAAATCGCCCTCCCATTGCGCCAGCAGCCCCAGCTGATAAAGGCTAGAGATAACCTGGGGGCTAAGCGTTGTTTTACCGGCAAGTATTCCAAAATACTTCCTGGCTTCGGCAAGATTAGCCGATGAATACGCATTAATCATCCCCAGCTTATAAACCGCTTCATCAAAATGCCTGGTATCCGGATATTTTTGCGTTAACTCCAGATAGAACTTCTGCGCGTCCTGATAGGCCTGCATTTTTTCTAAGTTAAAGGCGCGCATATAGATTGTATCCTGATTAAATGCACCCTCCAGCCCCATCGCTTCGATTTTGGCATAAATTTGTTCCGCATACCCCATATCGTATGGGCCGCTTGCTTTATGGCTTTGGCTATCGGAAGCCAAACCATAGCCGTGCGGCTTATAAACAAACAATTTAGCAATATCGAATAATTCCGGGATTAATTTATCAGGAGGCAGGGTTTTAGAAATCTCACTGACATATAAATCATAGATACTTTGCGCTAGTTCCAGATTACCCTGTTTATAAAAACCGGCGGCAACCTCTTTAAGCTGCGCAGGAGTCATCTGCTGCTGTGTTAATCCTGCTACATAAAGTTTGTATACCTCACGCGCTTTTGATCTTTCATCGTAGGCTAATAATTTATCCGCGGCATCCTTAATTATTTCCAGATCGGCTTCGGTTTGAGCATAAGCCTTTAAATCAGTAACCAAATCATCCAGGGCTTGCTGGGTAAAAGCATCCTGCTGATCCTGATGAAACTGCCAAAGCAGCAATCTGCACTTCGGTCTTAGGCAATCGGTATTCGCTGCCTGCTCAAGCACCTTTTGAGCATTCTCTACCAGCTCCTGCCGGTAAGTATTACCGTTGGCAAAATAATCATCCCAAGATTGTTTTTCCTCCAAGTATTTTAGCTGCAAATAACGTGCGTTAGCCTTAGCGTAGTCCAGGCAAAGCGCAGCGTTTTTGTCCTGCTCCTTAGAGCTGTTTAAAAAACTAACCAATTCATTATACTGGTGATTGGCCAAATACTTAGCCTGCTCCTCCTGGATAGCCGGACAGCAGGCATCGCCCCCTGAAACCTCCTTGGGTTGAGCGAATAAAACTGCCGGTAATCCTAAAAAAATAATCAAGAAGATTATTTTCGACCTTAAATGAGTTATCATTTTATCCTCCTAAAAAAACTTTCACCGGCTTTGGCGCTATTTTTTTGCTTTTGGTTTTTTAACCACCGGGTTTTTCCAAAACTCCCTGATCACATAATAAGCCTTCCGCGGGATACGTTTATTTAAGCCCTGCCGGCCTGCCTGTCCGGTAGGCAGGCCGGCAGACGCGGCGCCTTCCATCTCTTCACTGATCGCCACCAGGCC
>JAGVOR010000107.1 GCA_020052635.1 Candidatus Omnitrophota bacterium | reverse complement strand
TTACCTCAACTTCTGCAGAGGGCGCCTCGGTAATCACGCTTAAGTTTGTCTGGGGGACCAACCTCGATGAGGCCTCTAATGACGTACGCGACCGGATCGACCGGGCGAAGCGTTTCCTGCCGGATATTCCGGATGAGATGGAGAACCCTTTTATCTTTAAGTTTAATACCGCCAACATCCCGATCATTTATTTCGGGATCACTGCCCAGCAGACCTATCCTGCACTTTATGATCTGGTAGATAAAAGGATCGGGGATGCTTTGCGGCAGCTGCCCGGGGTGGGCACGGTACAGATTAACGGCGGGGGGCTAGAGCGTCAAATTAATATTTGGATCGACCGCCAGCGCCTGGAGGGATACGGTTTTTCCGTGCTGGATATTCAAAATAAATTAGCCCAGGAGAATATTACCCAGCCGGTAGGAAGTTTAAAAACCGGATTAACGGATTATCTTATCCGCCTGCCCGGAGAGTTTGCCCGTCCCGATGAGATCAACCTGATTATCTTAGGCAAACGCAATGGGAACCCTATTTATTTAAAAGATGTCGCCCGGATCGAGGATAGTTTTAAGGAGGTGACTAGCGTTGTGCGGATCAATAAAAATCCGGGGATCATGGTGATGGTGCAGAAGCAAAGCGGGACCAACTCGGTGGCGGTGGCCGAAAAAGTAAAACAGAGGATGTCCGAGTTAGTTAAGAGCTTACCGCCGGATGTTGAGGTGAATACGATATTCGATACTTCGGAAGATATTATCAATTCGCTGGATTCTTTAAAATTCTCCGTTTGGATAGGGATCGTCCTGGTAATTATGGTAGCCTGGTTTTTCTTCCGTTCCTTTACCCCCAGTTTGATTGTGGCTTTAACCATTCCGTTTTCTCTGCTTATTGCTTTCATCTATCTCTTTTTAAGCAAAGGTACGATCAATACCATTAGCTTGTCTTCACTGGCGATTGCTACCGGGATGGTTGTCGATAACGCTATCGTCATTGTGGATAATGTCTATCGCAGGCTGGAAAAGGGCAATCGGCCTTCGGAAGCCTCAATCTTTGGCGCCTCCGAAATGTTTCTTTCCGTAGCCGCCTCGACCTTGACCACGGTAGTAGTGTTTTTTCCCATGCTCTTTATTCCCGGAGTAGTGGGGGTAATCTTCGGCGGCCTCTCCATGATTATTATCGTGACCCTCACCGCTTCTTTATTTACCGCGTCTACTTTTGCGCC
Source organism: Candidatus Omnitrophota bacterium (assembly GCA_020052635.1). Lineage (GTDB taxonomy): Bacteria > Omnitrophota > Gorgyraeia > Gygaellales > Profunditerraquicolaceae > UBA6249. The sequence continues at coordinate 3,445 of JAGVOR010000107.1, read as the reverse complement.
CATGCTTTGCTCTAAATGGCTTAAGTTTAATCATCGCGGTAAAAAATCCGGCCTGTCTCTTAAATTTTATAATATTTCGGAAAGGTGGTTCACTAGCCTGGAAAATGCTTACAGCCGGGCTTTGAATTTTGCCTTGAACCATAAAAAATTGATTCTCATCGGATTTCTAGCGCTGTTTATTTTCACCCTGCTCTTAATGCCGTTTGTCGGTAATGAATTTTTACCGGAGGAGGATTCCGGGGACTTGCGCATCACCGTGCATTTACCGATTGGCACCCGTCTGGAGGAATCCGACAAAGTAGCCAAAAGGATTGAAGAGATCCTGGAGCAGAATGCTCCGGAGGCCAGGTATTATTATATCCGCTGCGGACAGGTAAGCGGGGTGGGTAGGCTGGTCGGCGGAACAAGCGGCACGCATGTAATTTCTGCCGGAGCAAAGCTGGTGCGTAAAGACCAGCGCAAACGCGGGGTCAAAGAGGTTGGCCAGGCGGTAAGAAGCAAGATCAAGCTTATTCCCGGGGTCTTAAGGACGGATATTACTACTGGAAACCCATTGAGCAATCTGATTACCGGAGGCGGCGGTAAAGCGGTACAGCTTGAAATCCTCGGCAACTCCTTTGAAGAGACCAATGCCCTGGCTCAGAAAATAAAAGGAATTATGGAAAATATTCCCGGCGCGGTAGATGTGAGTATTTCGCGGGAAGATAATTATCCGGAATTAAGGATTGATGTAGACCGGGAGAAGGCCGCTAGCCTGGGCTTAGACATGAGCACGATCGCCTCTACCCTTAACGCTTATATTCAGGGGACAACCGCGACCAAATACCGGGAAAAAGGCGAAACTTATGATATTTATGTCAGACTGGAAGAATCTTCGCGTACAAAATTAGAGGATATCGAAAACTTATCGATTATGGCCCCGCTGCCGGCCGAAAATACCCCTTTTGTGGGTTTGGAGAATTTGGCCAGCCGCCAGGGGGTTAACCGGGCTCAGATTAAATTGAATAATATCTCCAGGATCTATGAATCCAGCGGCCCAGACAGAATCGAACGTAAAAACCGGGAAAGAATGGTCAGGGTTATGTGCAATGCCTATAAGCGTTCCACCGGTAAGATCGTCGAAGATTTAAATAAGGAGGTAGGTAAGCTTGTGCTGCCGGAAAATGTTATGATTAATATCGGTGGAGAGGCGGAAGAGCAGAAAAAAGCTTTCGGGGAGATGACCTTACTGCTTATTTTAGGTATCGGACTGGTTTATATGGTGATGGCCGCGCAATTTGAATCTTTGCTTGATCCGTTTATCATTATGTTTGCGATACCTTTTACCTTTATCGGCGTAATCTGGGGGTTTGTTTTGACCAGGACCACTTTAAGTATCAATACCTTTCTGGGAATCATTATGTTGATGGGGATCGTGGTGAATAACGCGATTGTTTTGATCAGCTATATTATCATGTTGCGGGCCAGGGGCGCTTCTATGCATGAGGCGGTAACAGCTGCCGGCAAGCACCGTTTACGCCCGATTCTGATGACCACAATTACCACGATGGCGGCTCTGCTGCCGCTGGCGCTTTCTCGCGGAGAGGGTTCGGAAGTCTGGCAGCCGCTTGGGATTACGATGCTGGGAGGGCTGACGGTTTCGACTTTAGTTACCTTGGTATTTGTTCCGACTTTATATGCGGTATTCCACCGTAAATCCGCTTTAGCCGGGGGGAAATAAATTAAATGAAAATGATCATGTTGGTATATAATGAGGCTTTGGACAATGAAGTGATGGAGATCCTTGAGGGCTGCGCCATAAAGAATTATACTAAGGTCAACGGAGTTTTTGGCCGGGGAGATACCAGCGGCACGCATTTAGGCACGGATGTCTGGCCCGGGCGCAACAATATTATTTACGTTGCCTGCGAAGAGGCCGTAGCCAGGAAAATAACAGGCGCGGTTAAGCAGGCCCGTAAAACATTAGGCGCAGAAGGAATTAAGGCTTTTTTGATGCCGATTGAGGATTTAACTTAAGCCCTATTAGAAGCAACGAAGGACCAATCATGAAAACCTGCCGTTATTGCGAAGAAAAAATTTCCGATCAGGATGAAATCTGCGCCAATTGCGGTTATAATCCTAAAACCGATACCCTGACCGCTGGTTTTGTCAGAAAAAATAAACCGGTAATTAAGAAACAAATGGCGGTCGGCCCCGGAGTAAGAAATTTTGCCTGTTGGGGAGGTTTGATCATTGTCTGTTCATTAGGGGTAAAATATCAGGGTAAGATAGGAGATGCTTTTTGGGAAGCGAAAAATATTCTCCTGGGTAATAAAATTACAAAGTCCGCGCGGGCCTCGGTAAAATCCGTTAAGAATGTTGTGCCTACCCGGCTGACGGATGTGCGTTCATACCAAGCACCCGCGGATAAAATCTTACGCGGTGCTTCCAAGGTCGAAGGGATATTTTATGACCCCCAAGGCAAAAGCTATGTGGTGATCGGGGGAGAGTTGTTTACCGAGGGAGAAAATGCCGGCAAAATGGCTATTAAAAAGATAAACCAGGGCTCGGTCGAGGTCCTGGAGAATGGCCAAAAACAGCTGCTCAAAGTTGATCCATAAACTACCAGCCTATCGTTATTTCCGTAAATATCTGGTAACAGAATAATTACAAAAAATCCTGATAAAATAAGAATATAGTTTTATCGCTATTTTTGAGGTATACTTTAAGTAGGCGTATATGCCTACCAGGAGAAGCGATGAAATTAACGCGCAGTGGATTTTCATTAGTAGAAACGCTATTTAGCGTCTCGATTTTATTAATTGTGATTGTTGCCGCTATACTGGCGATTACCAGCTCTACATTTCTCATTGCCGCCAGTAGGAATCTGGTAACAGCCTCCGGCGATGCACAGTATGCATTAGAGCAGATAAAGGCCTTAAGCTTTGAGGATATCCCGGCCTATATCGCCGGTTATCCTTCCGATTACTTCAGCAATTTACCGCAAGAAACCGTGAGTTTCCCAAATCCTGTATATACAGCGAATCTAGATACGATAACGATTCAAATTAGCTGGGAAGAGAGAAATGCGCAAAAAGATTTTTCGATTACTACTCGGATGGCCAGGTAAATCCCGGGGATTCACTTTAGTTGAAATCCTCCTGGCGGTTGTGATATTAAGCGTACTGATCGGAATCTGCCTGTATGCCATGCATGCGGTACATGTTTCATTCAATCTGACTTTGTCCAGCAAAAACCTTCAATCAGAAGTAAGACGCAATATTGGCTGGATCGTCAAAGATATCCGCCAAGCGGTAAGCTGGGATATTGCGAATAATGCTCCTTCTCCGGATTATATTAAATTCCGGCAGGTTATTGGTTGGGATACGGTGAATAATACTTTTTTATTAAGCGACCATTATATCGAATATAGCTATGATGCGATCGATCAAAAGATCAATCGACG
>JAGVOR010000110.1 GCA_020052635.1 Candidatus Omnitrophota bacterium | reverse complement strand
TGGCTCCATCGCCCAGGTAAAATTGGATTTCGATACTTTAAAAAATCTCTCGGCGATTGCCTGCAAAGAATTCGGCCTGGGCGGAGCGGTGCAGCATGGCGCTTCGACTTTGCCGGAGGAAGCATTCCATAAGTTTGCCGAATGCGAGGCCTGCGAAGTGCATCTGGCTACGCAGTTTCAAAATATGATTTATGATTCCAAGCATTTTCCGGCAGACTTAAAACAGAGAATCTATGAATGGTTGAAAATCAATGCGGCCAACGAAGCCAAGGCAGGAGAAACCCAGGAGCAGTTTTTCTATAAAACCAGAAAGAAAGCTTTAGGGCCGTTTAAGAAAGAAATTATGGCCTTACCCCAGGCAGTACGCGATGCGATCGCCGGGGAAATTGAAAACAAGTTCGATTTTCTCTTTAAGCAACTGAATGCCGTAAATAACGCCGGTCTCGTTGATAAATATGTTATTTTAAAAAGGGTGATCGTGCGTAAGCGCCATGAGGGAGCCGGTGTGGTGCATGATGGAGAAGGTGCCGATTAAATGAGCACTAGGCTTACGGAGCACGGAGTGCGACGTAAGCCTATGTGCGAATTTACGCCGAACGATACAATATTCGAATATATGCAAACCGTATCATCTAGGTTGAGTTGGGCGCTAAGCGTAACATCGAGATTTAGTTTGGCGTAACGTTAAATAGGCGGTAATTTTAATTTAAGGAGGAACTATGCGTTCCGATATGATCAAAAAAGGTTTGGAAAGAGTGCCGCATCGGGCACTTTTACATGCTACCGGTTTATCGCGTAATGATTTGGCCCGGCCGTTCATCGGAGTAGCGACTTCTTTTACCGACCTTATCCCCGGGCATGTCGGGATGCGCGACTTAGAAAGATATATTGAGCGCGGGGTCTGTTACGGCGGCGGAGTGCCTTTTTTGTTCGGCGTACCGGGAATTTGCGACGGGATAGCGATGGGACATTTAGGGATGTGCTATCCTTTGGCGCTACGGGAGCAGGTTGCGGATATTATTGAGACGGTTTGTAACGCGCATCAGCTCGACGGCATAATCTGTCTGACTAACTGCGATAAAATTACTCCCGGGATGCTGATGGGTGTGGCGCGTTTAAACATCCCGGCGATTATTGTGACTGCCGGGCCGATGCTTTCCGGCAGGTTTAACCAAAGAAAATTAGCTTTTGTGCACGACACCTACGAAGGGATGGGCCGGGCTAAAAAGGGAGATATCTCCCAAAAAGAGTTGACCTGTTTGGAGTTGGAGGCTTGTCCGGGCCAAGGTTCTTGCCAGGGGTTATATACCGCCAATACCATGGCTTGTTTGACTGAAACCATGGGGATGTCAATTCCGGGCTGCGGCACGGGCCTGGCGGGAAGTGCTAAAAAACGCAGGATTGCCCAGGCCAGCGGGGAAAGAATCGTCGAGCTGGTGAAAAAAAACATCAAACCTCGCGAGATTATCACTAAACAATCTCTTGAGAATGCGATTGTAGTGGATATGGCGTTGGGCGGGTCAAGCAATACCGTTTTGCATTTAATGGCTATCGCGCATGAGGCAGGTATTGATCTGGATCTGAAAACTTTCGACAAGATCAGCAAGAGCGTGGCGCATATTGCCAGTATCGAACCGGCCGGCCCGCATTTTATGGAGGATGTGGAGTATGCCGGCGGGATTCCGGCGGTGCTCAAGAGGTTAAAGTCAAAATTGCATAATACCCTTAATGTCAGCGGAGAGAGAACTTTTGAGATTGCGGATAGCGCGACGATTTTTGATCCCGAGGTGATTCGCCCCTTCGATCAGGCTTATCATAAACAAGGGGGGATTGCCGTGCTATTCGGAAATTTAGCTCCCGGGGGAGCGGTAGTTAAGCAATCCGGGGTAAGTGCTAAGATAATGAAGTTTGAAGGCAAGGCCAAAGTTTTTGATCGTGAAGAAAGTGCGATGCAGGCGATCATGGGCAATAAGATAAAAAAGGGAGATTGTGTGGTTATCCGCTATGAAGGCCCGGCGGGTGGGCCGGGAATGCGGGAAATGCTGGCGCCTACCGCCTCAATTGTCGGTTTAGGTTTAGAAGATTCCGTGGCTTTAATTACCGATGGACGTTTTTCAGGCGGAACCAAGGGGCCCTGTATCGGGCATATATCTCCTGAGGCATCTTCCGGCGGACCGATTGCAATTCTTAGGGATGGTGATACAATTATAATTGATATCCCCAACCGGAAACTTGAAGTAAAATTGACGAAAGCCGAGATTGAGAAAAGGTTTAAGGGTTGGAAACCGGTTGAGCCAAAAATTAAAACCGGGTATCTCTCCCGCTATTTAAGAATGGTTAGTTCTGCAGACAAAGGAGCGGTTTTGAAATAAGATGAAAATGACAGGTTCACAGATCTTACTTGAATGTTTAAAGCGTGAAGGGGTGGAGGTGGTGTTCGGTTATCCCGGTGGCCAGGTTCTGCCGACTTTTGATGCGCTCTATAACTACGAAGGTTTTCGGTTTATTCTGCCGCGCCATGAACAGGGGGCAGCGCATGCCGCCGACGGTTATGCCCGGGTGACCGGTAAGGTGGGAGTGTGCCTGGCGACCAGCGGCCCCGGAGCGACTAATCTGGTTACCGGTATCGCTAATGCGTTTATGGATTCAATACCCATGGTTGCGATTACCGGCCAAGTCCCTACCGGTTTAATCGGGAATGACGCTTTTCAGGAGGCCGACATTACCGGGATTACCCGTCCGGTAACCAAGCATAATTATTTAGTTAAGGATGTTAAAGATTTAGCCCTGATTGTGCGGGAGGCTTTTTATATTGCTTCTACGGGGCGGCCGGGACCGGTGTTGATCGATTTACCTAAAGATGTGCAGGTGGGGCAAACCGAATTTATCTGGCCGGAAGAAGTAAAAATCAGAAGCTATAATCCCCGCTATGCCGGTCATCCCGGACAAATTAAAAAGGCGGCAAAATTAATCATGCAGGCTAAGCGGCCGATTCTTTATATCGGCGGCGGAATTATTCTCTCCGGGGCTGCTTTGGAATTATTGGAATTGGCCCAGAAACTTGGTTGTCCGGTTACCTGGACCTTGATGGGAGTCGGCGGATTTCCTTCCAAGCATAAACAATCTTTAGGGATGTTGGGCATGCATGGTACTGCTTATGCCAATCACAGTATTATGGAAGCAGACCTGATTGTGGCATTGGGGGCGCGTTTTGACGACCGGGTTACCGGAAGGCTCGATATGTTTGCACCCCATGCCAAAGTGATCCATGTGGATATTGATCCTTCTTCAATCAGTAAGAATGTGCATGTTGATATTCCGATCGTCGGGGATGTCCGGGGAGTGCTTGCAGATTTAATTAAGGAGGTAAAACGCGCTCCGGCGATCGATGATTGGTTAAAACACGTCGATGGCTTAAAGAAAAAATACCCCATGGTTTATAAGGATCGCAATACAGTCATGCCGCAGTACGTGATCCAGCAGATTGAGGAGGCAACGGCAGGTGATGCGATTATCTGCACGGAGGTCGGCCAGCATCAGATGTGGGCGGCGCAGTGGTTTAATTATTCCAAACCGCGCACCTTTGTTTCATCCGGAGGTTTAGGCACGATGGGATTCGGCTTTCCGGCCTCCATCGGTGCTAAGTTAGGACGTCCGGAGAAAATTGTTTTTAATATTGCCGGAGACGGATCGATCCAGATGAATATTCAGGAGTTGGCGACCTGCGTGGCAAATAAAATTCATGTGAAGGTGGCGATTTTAAATAATGGCTACCTGGGGATGGTGCGGCAGTGGCAGGAGCTTTTTTATAAACGCAGGTATTCGCATACTCCGATCACCGGGCCGGATTTTGTCAAGCTAGCCGAGAGTTACGGGGCGGTGGGGATCCGGGTGACTAAAAAGGAAGAGGTTCGTCCGGCAATTGATAAGGCGATCAAAACAGAGAATACTGTTTTTATCGACTTCCAGGTGGAAGAGGAGGAGAATGTTTTTCCGATGGTGCCGGCAGGAGAAGCGATCAATAATATCCTGGGAGGACTGGCTTAATGAAGCATACGATTTCGGTGTTGGTTGAAAATAAATTCGGCGTCCTGGCGCGCGTAGCCGGGTTATTCAGCGCCCGCGGTTATAATATCGCTTCTTTAGCGGTCTCCGAAACCCTGGATCCGGAGATCTCCTATATGACGATTGTGGTAGAGGCTAAAGATGAGAAAATTTTGGAGCAGATTACCAAACAGCTAAATAAATTGATCGATGTAATTACGGTCACGGATTTTACTAAAAAAGAGTATCTTGACCGGGAGCTGATTTTAGCAAAAATAAATTATACTCCCAAAGATAAACCAAAATTAGAAGCTATTTTTAATAAGTTTGTCGGTAAAATCATTCACCATAAGGCGGATACGGCGATTGTCGAAGCAGTCGGCGACCAGCACCAGATCAGTGAACTTTTGGAGGAGCTGAATAAATTCGGGCTTAAAGAATTAGTCAGGACAGGGAAGTTGGCAATCAGCAACTAGAAATAGAAAGCGAGGAATGGAAATGGCAAAGATTTACTATGATCGTGACGCGGATTTAAATTTACTCAAAGATAAGACGGTAGCTATCATCGGATATGGAATCCAGGGCCGCGGGCAGTCTTTATGCTTGCGTGATTCAGGGGTAAGGGTGGTGGTTTCCGAGATGGCCGGTACTCCTAATTTCGAGCAGGCCAAGCAGGACGGTTTTATTCCGGTTGGCGCTGCCGAAGCGGCTAAGGCTGCCGAGATTATTCAAATTTTAACCCAGGATCATCTGCAGGCTAAGGTCTATACTGAGGCGATTAAGCCTAATTTAAAGAAAGGCAAGGCGCTTTGTTTTTCTCACGGTTTTAATATACGTTTTAAACAGATTAAGCCGCCGAAAAACGTGGATGTGTTTATGGTTGCTCCCAAGGGGCCGGGCGCGTTGGTCAGAAAAATGTACGAAGAGGGCAAGGGTGTACCTTCTTTAATTGCGGTTTATCAGGACGCCAGCGGTCAGGCGAAAGATTTGGCTTTGGCTTATGCTAAAGCTTTAAAAGCCACTACTGCCGGAGTAATTGAGACGACTTTTGATGAAGAGACCGAAACTGACCTTTTTGGCGAGCAGGCGGTGCTTTGCGGAGGGGTTAGCGAGTTGATTAAAGCGGGGTTCGATACTTTAATCGATGCCGGCTATCAGCCGGAGATTGCTTATTTTGAGGTTCTGCATGAATTGAAATTAATTACCGATTTAATTCAAGAACGCGGTATTTCCGGGATGCGCCGGGGGGTTTCCAATACTGCCTGCTATGGCGATTTAACCCGTGGCCCGCGGATCATTACGCAAAAAACCCGCAAAGAAATGCAGAAAATTTTAAAAGAAATCAAGTCCGGAAAATTTGCTAAGGAATGGATTAAGGAGAATGAAACCGGCCGGAAAAACTTCGACAGTTTAATCAAGGCCGGGGACGATCATTTAATTGAGAAGGTCGGCAAGCAGCTGCGGGAAATGATGCCGTGGATTAAATGAGCACTAGACTTACGGAGCACGAAGTGCGACGTAAGTCTATGTGCGAATTTATGCACCGAGCGTAACGAAGTTGCATTGAGACGCTCGGGGCAAGACCGAGAACGCGGCAGGCAGTAGTTTTATTCTATCGGCGTTGGGAGTAAGTGTGCGTAAATCAATGCACGAATTTATACCCCTTATTTTAAGACTCGGGTATTAAATGAAGCCGTAAGTCTATGTGCGAATTTATGCACCGAGCGTAACGAAGCTGTATTGATACGCTCGGGGCAAACATGAATAAGGAAACATGGGGTTAAATGGAAAAAATAATAATTTTTGATACAACTTTAAGGGACGGTGAGCAGGCTCCGGGAGCAGCTTTAACCAGTTTTCAAAAACTGGAAGTGGCCGCTCAGCTTGAAAAGCTGGGGGTAGATATTATCGAAGCGGGCTTTCCGGTTGCTTCCCCGGATGATTTTGCGGCGGTGGTTTCGATCGCGAAACTGGTTAAAAAGTGCGGGGTCTGTGCGCTTGCCCGCTGTATCGATAAGGATATCGAGCGGGCAGGGACCGCGGTAAAAAAAGCTAAGCATCCCCGGGTGCACCTATTTCTGGCAACTTCTAAAATCCATCTGAAATATAAATTTAAAAAAGCCGAAGACGAAATAGCGAATATTGCCCGGGAATCGATTCGTAAGGCGAAAAAGTTTTGTACGGATATCGAATTCTCTCCGGAGGACGCCACACGCACCAATAAGGATTTTCTATTCCGAATGATTGAGATGGCGATTAAGGAAGGGGCGCAAACGATTAATATCCCTGATACCGTAGGCTATAGCTATCCGCAGGAGGTCTATGCTTTGATTTCCGAGATCATTAATAATGTCCCCAATATCAATAAAACGGTGATCGCTACCCACTGCCATAATGATTTAGGTTTGGCAACCGCCAACTCATTATCTGCGGTATTGGCCGGTGCGCGCCAGGTACATTGTACGATTAACGGGATTGGAGAGCGGGCGGGGAATGCTTCGCTTGAAGAAATTGTCATGGCCTTGCGCACACGTAAGGACGTGTTCGGTAATTTTTATACTGGGATCAATACCAGGGAAATCTATCGTACTTCCCGTCTGGTCAGTAAAGCGACTAATTTTGTGGTGCCGCCGAATAAAGCAATTGTCGGCCGCAACGCCTTTGCCCATGAATCAGGTATTCATCAGGATGCGATTCTTAAGAAGCGGATTACTTATGAAATTATGGATCCGCATGATGTGGGTATTGCTTCCAGCCAATTAATCCTGGGCAAGCATTCCGGCCGTCACGCCTTCCGGGACAGGTTAAAGGGCCTGGGGATCGTGCTTAATGAGGAACAGTTAAATAAGGCCTTTGCGCGCTTTAAGGAAGTGGCGGATAAAAAGAAAGATATTTTCGATGACGATTTAAGGATTATTGTCGAAGAAGAGGTTGGGGCGGCTAAGCCCGTTTGGAAGCTGGAAAGTTTTGAGATTAATTCCGGGACCAGGGTTAAGCCTTACGCGCAAGTAGCCTTGATTAAGGCGGGTAAGAATTTATCCGGCGCTTCATCCGGGGATGGCCCGGTGGACGCCTGTTTTAAAGCCATCGATAAAATTACCGGTTATCATGCTAAATTAGACGATTTCCGTCTGGAGGCGGTTACTTCCGGCAAGGATGCTTTAGGCCAGGCGAGTCTTAAACTTAAAGTTTCAGGTTCAGTCGTTTCCGGCCGCGGCTCAAGCACCGATATCATCGAAGCGGCAATTAAAGCATACATTGACGCCGTCAACAAGTTAAAAAATAAATGACCTTAAAGCCCAAACTTTACGGTTTAGTCGGTTTTCCCATCAAACACAGTCTCTCTCCTTATATACACAATGCCGCGTTATCGGCGCTGAAAATCAAAGCTCGATATAAATTATTTGAACTGCAGCCAGATCAATTAGAGCATTTCTTGGGAAATTTAAAGCAAAGAAATATTTGTGGTTTTAATGTTACGATACCCTATAAAGAAAAAATATTGCCCTATTTGAATATTAGGTCACCTGGCGTGCGCGAAATCAAAGCAGCCAATACTGTAATCGTTACTAAAGAAGGAAAACTCAAAGGTTTCAATACTGATTTTCTCGGTTTTAGCCGGCATCTAAAAGAATTAAAAGTCCATCCCGGTAAAGCTGCGTTAATTGGAGCAGGGGGCGCTGCCCGCGCTGTATGTTTTGCTTTGGGTAAGATGAATACAAAAGAAGTTTGTATCTATGATATTGATGCTTACAAGAGCCTGGGGATTGTGAGCCAGTTTAAGAATTTATTCAGCCAGACCAAATTTTCCGCCGTAGCCAGAATAGAGGAGTTTAACCTGGCAGATAAAGATTTGTTGATTAATGCCACTTCGGTTGGCATACGGCCGGAGGATCCCTGTTTAGTGGGATCTCAACAGATGCACAAAGGCCTGTTTGTTTACGATTTAATTTATAACCCTGCCGAGACTAAACTGCTGGGGCAGGCAAAGATTGCCGGTGCCGGTTTTTCTAACGGGCTGGGCATGCTTTTGTACCAAGGAGTGCTTGCTTTTGGGCATTTTACCGGTAAAAAAGCGCCGGTTGAAATTATGAGATCTGCTTTAGAAAAAGCCTGCCTGCCGGCAGGCAGGGAGGCCAGAAAACTATGATCGCCAAGACAGTTATTTTTATTTTCGGATCACTGATCGGAAGTTTTTTAAATGTTTGTATCCACCGCATGCCTAAAAGTGAATCTGTCGTTTGG